>JAGGYV010000330.1 GCA_021162325.1 Desulfobacteraceae bacterium
ATCTGGGAAGCGCACTTTGCCGGCATTGAAAAGGGTTATTGTCACATGGAAAAAATGACCAACCTATATCAAATCCCCGTGTCCCACGGATTTAAAGTAGCCTGTTTTCCGATCAAGATTAAATCCGCATCTGCCGGATGGACACGGCCGGTGGCGATTGTGGAAGTATAAAAATTTACCACAGAGGACACAGAGATCACAGAGATTTTTCTCTGTGCCCTCCGTGCACTGTGGTGCAAAAAAGGATTTTCACTGAAACAAGCAAGGAAAATAAATGCAAAAATTCATTTTAAACTGTGCGGTCACCGGGGCCGTTCACACGCCCACCATGGCACCGTATTTACCGATTAAACCAGAAGATATTGCCGCCCAGGCTATTGCGGCGGCTGAAGCTGGCGCATCGACTGTCCATATTCATGCCCGGGATCCGAAAACCGGCATGCCTACCGGCAGCATTGATATCATGGGAGATATCGTTTCCACGATACACGCCAAATGTGATGTGATCATCTGCATCACCACCGGCGGCGGCATGAATATGACCGTTGATGAACGCGTTGCCGCCGTTCCCGTGTTTAAACCCGAACTGGCATCGTGCAATCTGGGGTCTATGAACTTTGCTTTGTTTCCGATACTTGAAAAAATTAAAGAGTGGAAATACGACTGGGAACCTCAATACCTGGAGATGTCAAAAGATTTTATCTTCCGCAACACCTTTGCCGACCTGGAGCGCATTTTAGATGTGTTCACCGAATCCGGCACAAAACCGGAATTTGAAGCATATGATATCGGACATTTGCACAATGCCCATCATTTCTTCAGCAAGGGACAGATTGAAAACCCATTCTATGTACAGTTTGTGACCGGCATTCTCGGCGGGATTGCATCCACCATTCCCCATCTGGTGCATATGAAACAGACCGGCGAATCGTTGTTCGGCAAAAATTTCATGTTCTCCACTATTGGGGCCGGCAGACACGAATTTCCATTGGCGACCACCTCACTTCTACTTGGCGGCAGTGCACGGGTCGGCCTGGAAGACAATCTTTGGCTGTCTGCGGGACAAATGGCCAAATCCAATGCCCAGTTGGTGGAAAAAATGGTCCGTATCGCCAGAGAACTCGACTATGAACCGGCCTCTCCGGACGAAACACGCAAAATCCTAAAGCTCAAAGGGCGGGCTCAGGTGAATATGTAATTTTTTTCTTTTATATATATTCCCCAGCAGCCGGGTAAATTTTCGATAATCACGATTTAATAAGATTCATCCCGGGAAAAAAATTGACTATCAAACAATTTCGATATTTAAAAATAGAGAACTTAAAATCTATTATAGTCTATTTCACATGACCTCATCCTGGATTAAGTAGCTTTGCTGGTGTCTTCAGTCCAAAAGGCTTCTTCTTGCAAATTTACTTTTTGAATTAACTTCTGGCATGTTTTGTTGGTTACCTTTGCAAAGCCCTCTTCTAGTAAAATAAAAACTTTTTTCTTAGTGCAGTTATTGTGCTGCGCAACATAATTTTTGACGACTGCCCAACATGTTTCAATAGGTTGCAGTTCAGGGTGGCAAGGAGGTGTTCGTAAGATAGAATGCCCCTCTTTCCGAGCAATTCTATCAATTAAGAATTCTGGTTTTACTGCAAAACGTGAACATAAGTCAAAAAGTTCTGATTTTAGCATGTCTTTGGTCCAGGGGATCTCGTTATTTGACAGCCATTCACGCAATCTTTTTACCGAATGACTTTTTTTGGGAAATGCTTCTTCAACAAGCACATTATGGTAAGGTGCATTATCCATAATAATCAATGAATTTTCCGGAATATTTTTAAGTAATTTTTCTTGAAACCATTTTGAAAAATTATCCCAATTCATATTTGTGTGGTAATCGCCTGTCTTTTTTGATGCCTTGAAAACAAGTTTTGAATTTGGAACCCAGCCATCTTTTGTTATAGCGTTTAAAATGATTAAACGGTCACCTTTTCCAGTTGGTTTTCCAATAATAATGCCATCTTCCTCAAAATACCATGTCTTGTCATTTGAATGATTTTTATTGATATATGATTCGTCCAGGTAAACTTCAGGGCGGATTATTTGGCCTTTGTCATCATGATTAGCCAGTTTTTGTCTTAAGTATTGCCTTCGCAAAATAACAATTCGGTCGCTTTCTTTGAGTTGCGCAGATCGAACTCCTGTCCCAAACTCGAACCCCCAGCGCTGCAGTGCTCGCCATAGTGTCGTATGGGCAACGTTACAATGTAACTCATCTCGCATATAACGACGGATTATTTCTATATTTACTTGATCCCCGTTTTTATTGGCCCTACGAATGAACTGACGAACAGGGGGCACGACACCAGATTCTATAGCATATGCGGGACGCCCTCGTTGTTGTGATTTGCTCCAGTCAAGGCCACTTTCCCCCTTTTTATTGTAAGCGGCCATGATTACTTTTACCGTTGATTCACTTATACCAAGGGCAGAAGCGGCGAGCCGAGTGGCAGGGTTTTTTAAGCTGTCCGGGGTTGTTTTCAAATTATCAAAATAATGTTTTACGTTTACTGCCATTTGACGTATTGCTGGAGTGAACTCAACACCCTGAAACGACATATCTTCTCCCTATTTTTTTTATTATATACCAAACTATAATGTTATTGTACAATAAAAAAACAGGAAATGCAAGATCGGTATGAAGTCAAATGAAAATAACTATAAGTTAAAAGTTTCATATACAAGGCGTAGTGTTTTTGAAGGCTCGAGATAATACAAGTCGTATATTGAGAGCCTGAAAAAACGCTACAACGCAGTAGATGGAAGTTTTAACTTAGCCATCATATGTCGAGGGCGGACACTTCCAGGGCATTGGTCTGAATAAAATTTCTTCTGGGTTCGACTTCATCTCCCATTAAAACGGTAAAAATATCATCCGTATCCACCACATTTTCCACTTTAACCTGGAGCAGGGTGCGGGTTTCCGGATCCATGGTGGTTTCCCACAGCTGATTCGGATTCATCTCCCCAAGGCCTTTGTACCGCTGAATGGCGATCCCTTTTTTTCCTTCTTCAATCAAATAATGGATCAGTTCTTCCTTATTATCAATAACGAAGGGTTCAGTCTCTTTTGTTTTATTATATACATAAAACGGCGGGTGATCATATTTAACTATTTTGTCATTTAAAACCATCGCTTTTTGAAAATTTGATGAATGAATCAAGCCCCGGCCAATTTTTATGGGTGTCTTATTTTTTCCGGATGATCCCTGGAAAATATCATTTAAAATATCCACTTCCGTGGACACCACCATTATTTCAAAAACATTTCGATCCTCATTCCAGTCAATGGATTCAGCATGATACCCGTTTTCCTTTAAAGTGACCTGAAGAGACTCTATTTTTTTTTCGTCCTGGAGAAATGATTTACTGGTCACCCCGTTATTAAGTAACAATTCTACCAGGTCCGGATAAATACCTTGTTTATTCAATTGGTTTAATGTTGAATAATATTCTGCCAGATTGGTGATGAAAAGATAAAGTTCATGTCCGGACAATTCATTGTCATTAAAATTTGTTTTTACAAACTTTAAGTCACAGGTTCTTTTTAAAATATAGTCCGAGTACTCTTTCTCATCCTTTAAATACCTTTCACTTTTGCCTTTACCCACCTTAAACAGCGGAGGCTGTGCAATATAAAGATAGCCTCTATTAATGATTTCAGGTAATTGGCGGTAAAAAAAGGTCAGCAATAATGTCCGTATATGTGATCCATCCACGTCCGCATCCGTCATAATAATGACTTTATGATATTTAATTTTTTCAATATCATATTCTTCTCGACCAATGCCGGTCCCTAAGACGGTAATCATATTTTTTATTTCTTCACTTTGAAGCAATTTATCAAACCGCGCTTTTTCAACGTTTAAAATTTTTCCTTTCAAGGGTAAAATAGCCTGGGTCCGGCGATCCCTTCCGGATTTTGCAGAGCCACCTGCAGAATCACCCTCCACAAGAAATAATTCTCTTTCTGCCGGGTCAGAAACCTGGCAATCCGCCAGTTTTCCGGGCAAAGTAGAATCCATTAAAGACCCTTTATTTCTCGCCAGATCCCTGGCCCGTTTGGCCGCATCGCGTGCCCTTGCCGCATCCACGGATTTTGAAATTATCTTTTTTCCAATTGCCGGATTTTCTTCTAAAAAAATCGCCAGTTTTTCATTTAATAAAGATTCAACAATCCCTTTGACTTCACTATTTCCAAGTTTTGTCTTGGTCTGGCCTTCAAATTGCGGTGATTTGATACGGACGCTGATAATGGCCGTCAGGCCTTCTCTGACATCATCGCCGCTGATTTTTGTTTTGACGTTTTTTAATAATTCGGCATTGGTAGCATAGGTGTTTAAACACCGGGTCAGTCCGGCTTTGAAACCACTCAAATGAAATCCGCCTTCAACTGTGTTGATATTATTGGCAAATGAAAATAATTTTTCATTATATGAGTCATTATACTGAATGGCGATTTCCACCTGAATATCATTTTTATCGCCTTCAACAATAATCGGATCATGCATGGAAGTCCGCCGGCGGTTCAGATATTCGACAAAAGAGGATAATCCGCCTTCATAACAAAAACTTTCTTTCTGATCGGATCGTTCATCTTCAACAGTTATTGTCAGTCCTTTATTTAAAAAAGCCAGTTCCCTGAGCCGTTTGGATAATACGTCATATGAAAACTCATCACTCGTCATGATCTCCGTGTCTGGAATAAAACGGATTTTTGTTCCCTTTTTATCGGTTTCACCGATAATTTTTAACTCGCTTGTCTTAATTCCCTTTGAATAGGACTGGTAATAAATACTGCCCTTTAAATAAATTTCCACTTCCAGTAATTCAGACAATGCATTCACAACGGAAACACCCACCCCGTGAAGACCACCCGATACCTTGTAGGAGTCATGATCAAATTTACCGCCCGCATGGAGTTTGGTCAGAACCACTTCCAATGCCGGCATATTTTCCGTTTTATGCATGCCAATGGGAATTCCCCGGCCATTATCAACCACACTGACACTTTTATTCGTATGAATCACCACATTAATTGTATCGCAATGTCCGGCCATTGCTTCATCAATGCTGTTATCCACTATTTCATAAACCAGGTGATGCAGTCCGGCCACATCCACATTTCCGATGTACATGGACGGTCTTTTCCGAACAGCTTCTAACCCTTTTAAAACATTAATATTATTCTCATCATAAGTTTGTGTATTTTCAGTCATTTCTTTTTTTTATCTCTTGAGTTTTTTGAAAAGTTTATATTCTATCTTATTTGATTTGTTTTCAAGTTTGACGCAGTCAATGGAGTGAAATTAAAAATAACAGATTAATTTACTATATTTTCATGGGCATAATAATATTCAAATAAACGGCATCTTTTTCGCTGCGTACAATACAGGGGCTTTCTCCATTTTTAATATTTAAAAATACTTTTTTAGTTTCAATATAATTTAGGGCTTCAATAAAATATCTTGGATTAAACGCCGCTTCCACTTTTTCCCGTTCAAAGGAAATGCTTATTTTTTCTTTTGATTCGCCAATATTGGGATTAGTCGCCCGAATGATTAACTCATTATTTTCCATATGAAAAATAACTCCACGATATTCATCAGATGTAATAATGGACATTCTTTTCAGCATCATTAAAAGCAGGTTTCGATCAAATTCCACATCAAAACTGTCATCGATATTTAATAAATCATGATACTGGGGGAATTCTCCTTCCAGTAAGTTAATAATAATCGTTTCATTGTCTTTTTTTACAATAAAATGATTGGCTTTAACGCCAAGATCAACATCTCCTTCCGTTTCCAGAAATTTATGAACCTCGGCCAATCCTTTTTTAGGGATAATAATATTATCACCTGTATTAAAATTCGATGTATCGTCACATAAATAATCCACTATGGACAATCTTTTAATGTCTGTTGAAACCATACGAATAATTTGTTCTTTTTCTTCTGATATTCTTTCTAAATTGACGCCTATCATGTGTTCTCTTTTTTCATCACCGGCCACGCTGATAATAATAGATTTTTCAATCATTTTTTTAAAGTATTCTGAATGAATAGTAAAAAACTCAATTTCTTCAATTTTCGGAATATCCGGAAAATCTTCAGGATTCATACCCACCAGATGATATTCAACATTTTCTGAAGATATTTCTATCCACCGGTTATCCAGTTCTTCCATATTTATATAATCGGTTGGAAACATTTTAACAATATCATAAAATTTTCTGGCATTAACGGCTACCACGCCTGATGCTTCCACAACTGCCGGATAATTTCCTTCAAACCCGGTCTCAAGGTCTGTTGCAGATAAAATAATTTCATCTCCGCTTGCCTTTATCAAAACATTTTCAGTTATGGCTAGGCTGGTTTTTCTACCGACGATTCCCTGAATGCGAGATAACACATCCGTAATTTCATTTTTTTGAATTGTAAACTTCATTTTGATTCCTTTAATACTTTATTTAAAGAGATTATATTAATATTAAGGAATGTTCATAACACTAATAACTTTTTAAGTGATTAATTATAAAAAAAATATATATAAAAAATGGTGATTAAAAGGTATTGCATAGTGAGTCTAAAACTGTTGACTTATGAACGGTGTTTTTAAAATTGTCTAAAACTATTCGGTTATCAACAAAATATCAATACAAAAATGTTTACAAAAAAACGCGTAAATACCCCCAGTGTTTATTGAAATGAAAGTGAATTTAAAAAAACCCCGATGGCCACTTTAAAATCCCCCACCTGTGGCCGGGTCAAAATCCCCCAGCGACAGAACTGTAAATTTAATTTAATCTTTGCAAATCGACAACCTTTTTCTCTTTTTCATCCCTTTTTTTCAT
>JAGGYV010000148.1 GCA_021162325.1 Desulfobacteraceae bacterium
CCATGTGCAAAATCCAACCGTAATTGGCATTGCCTGTCGGCGGCACTTCATAACCGCTCCAACGGGCATCATCAACTAATTCATTACCTGCACGCCACTGTTTTTGATTAAAAGGCGGATTTGCCATGATATAGTCGGCCTTCAAATCAATATGCTGGTCGCGGAAAAATGTGTTTTCAGCTACATTACCAAGGTTTGCGGAAATCCCACGAATGGCAAGATTCATTTTTGCCAGTTTATAGGTGGTTGCTGTGTATTCCTGCCCGTAAATCGATAAGAGCTTTTTATTGCCATGGTGGCTCTCAATAAATTTGATGGATTGCACAAACATACCGCCGGAACCGCAACACGGGTCATAAATTTTCCCTTTATAGGGTTCAATCATCGTGGCAATGAGATTTACAATGCTTTTGGGTGTATAAAATTCACCTTTTCCTTTGCCTTCGGCTAAAGCAAACTTACTCAGGAAATATTCATACACTCGGCCTACTATATCCTGATCTTTGTCTTTGAGTGTATCAATGTTATTAATGGTATCGAGCAAGGAGGAGAGTTTGCTGGCATCAAGGTCTAAACGGGAGTAATAATTATCCGGCAAGGCGCCTTTTAATGAAGGATTCTCTTTTTCAACTGTTGCCAGGGCAGAATCTATTTTTAATGCAATATCATCCTGTTTCGCATTTTTTTTAATATAGGACCATCGAGATTTTTCCGATAAATAAAACACATTTTTCATGGTGTAAAATTCCACCATACCAGTATATTGCTCTTTGCCTTCTTCTAACAGCTCCTGTTTTCGTTTCTCAAACTTATCACTGGCAAATTTTAGGAAAATCAGGCCGAGTACGACATGTTTATATTCCGATGATTCAACTTTTCCACGCAGTTTGTTAGCCGAATCCCATAGGGTTTCTTCAAATGATTTCAGTTTTTTCGCTGCTTTCTTTTTTGCCATTTATTCTCTCTTTTATTTTTAACCGCTACAGACGGCGGGGGTGTAGAGACGATGCATGCATCGTCTCTACACGACAAACCCTATTGCTTGATTTTTAACTAACGTATAACATAAAAAAAAATGGAATGACAGACCTATCACAGGTCAAAATTTAATATAAGCACCCATAACTATACGGAATAAATATAATGAGTACCATTGGAAATCTTGAAAAACGTATTAAACGGCATGTGCAGGGAAAAACCCATTCTTTTTTTGTATCCACCCTTCCCGGTTTTGAGCAACTTTGTTTTGACGAACTTGAACGGCTTGGCGTACCCATGACCGATGCACAAAAAAGCAATGGCGGCATCGAATTTAACGGCCGCGTTCATGACTGCTACCTTGCCAACCTCAAACTCCGGACGGCAAACCGAATACTTATGCGCCTGGCCACCTTTACAGCATCCAATTTCCGGCAGCTTGAAAAAAAACTGTCCGATTTCCCCTGGGAGCTTTATCTTCATAAAAATACGGCCTTCGAGGTAAATGTCACATCCAAACATTCCCGCCTGATTCATACGGATGCCATCGCCGAACGGTTTAAAAACAGCCTGGAAAATCGTTTGAAACCGGTGGCAAATACGGCTGAAACAGATCACGATCCTTCTGCCGGGCAATCCCAACAGATTTTTGTCCGTGTGGAAAATGACCAATTTACAGTATCCATAGACAGCACCGGCCAACTGCTCCATAAAAGGGGGTTGAAAACTCAGGGCGGGAAAGCACCGGTTCGGGAAACCATTGCCGCCGCGATTCTTTGCCTTGCCGGGTACCAGCCGGGAGACCCGTTGATCGACCCCATGTGCGGAACCGGGACCTTTTCGTTAGAAGCCGCCATGATCACCACCCATATTCCGGCCGGATGGCATCGGGATTTTGCCTTTATGGATTGGCCGGCGTTCAAGCCGTTACGATGGAAGCATATCCGGCGTGAGGCTGAAAAAGAAATAAGACCTATCCCTGAACCGGTTATTTTTGCATCAGATATTGATCCGGAAAACATCGAAAGATTAAAACAAGTCATCGAGAAAACCAATCTTTCAGATACAATCAACGTATCTTCAGCGAATTTTTTTGACCTGCAACCCCGACACATCAACCGGAACATTAAAGGAACGGGAAAGCAACAGGGGGTAATCATATTAAACCCCCCATACGGCCGACGAATAGGGAGCAAAGGTAACAGTGATAAACTATTTGAGCAAATATGCGAAAAGCTGAAAAAAGATTTCAAAGGCTGGAAAACGGCAATCCTTGTCCCGGACAAACATCTTTTAAAAAAAATCCCTTTTAAACCAACAACCCATCATTTTTTTCACGGAGGACTGAAAATCACACTGGTGACCGGTAAAATTCGTTAATTTGGGGAAATTCCCTTACCAAGACAGGATATGATGATGAATGGAACAAACAGGAAAGAAATTAAACCCGGCATACATGTGAAGGTAGTTCAAAAACAGGACCAGCGATCGGGGAAACTGACGGAAGGAATCGTTAAGGATATTCTCACAAAATCACCTTCCCACACCCATGGCATCAAAGTTCGCCTGGAAAACGGCATTGTCGGACGGGTGAAAGAGATTCTGTCG
>JAGGYV010000174.1 GCA_021162325.1 Desulfobacteraceae bacterium
ACCTTGTGGCAAGACCTGATAGTGGTTGCTTCGTTACTTATAGTTCAGTTGGTCGCTGCCTTGAGCTTTGGACTATAAACCATGCAAAATGGGGGTCTGAAAATGATGGAATTCTGGGGACATGATACATAATTAATTATTATGGTTCCCGTTGACCGTTAGAATGAGTGCATCGCGTTAAAAATGCGGAGCTGAGGACATCTTCATTATCAAGCCCGATCGTTTTTCCATGTAAATCGTTTATCCATTCCACGAAGATCTTTCCTCATCAATATATGCTTTTACATTAAGGCCTTTCCAAATATCCTTGCCTTTTCCTTTTAGCTCCAAAATGCTGCGGGGTTTGGCTTTGCTTGTCTTTTTTCGAATCAGCGTTGCCATTTCTTCTAAAAGACGAAGCTGGTCTGATAAATTTAATGTTTTTATCTCGGATATAACTTGATTGTAGGTCGCCTCAGGCATGATCGGTCTCCCATTTTAAATATGTTCATGTTTTTCTGTTAAAAGGTTGAGGTTTGACGTAAATCATTTAATTTTGAATGATATTACCATCCACAGACTCGAAATACAACTTTTTTGCATGATAGTTCCGCGAGTTCAGAATGCGGGGCAAAGCGACATCCGGTCAATGTCGGGCGTTCGATGTTCGACGTTTATTTTTTTATAAATGCATCCTGCAAGACCGAAATCTGACAACAGAAAATTGACTTCTGATACCTTGATTCGCCGGATTACGCGCTCACGCGCTAATCCGGCCTACAATCCGGTACCTCACTTAGAAAAAGCAGGTAAAGGGGTCGCCCATTAAAGGGCGCGAAATCGGGGGACATGAAATCGGGGGATATTATACCTGTTTTGATATCAATTGTATTAAAATTTTGTTGAACAGTAAGTATTTGTGTCAAGTGGTGAAATAAAAAAAGAGGTCAAAATCGGTCAGATCAAATATGAACGAATACAAATTATGAATTCTCTGACTGCTCCGGGGCTTTTGCCGGAATATAAACCTGGGCTTTTCCTGAAACCGCTTTCATGGCAATCTCCTGAACCTTGCCGTAGGCGTTATCCATTTGCCCGGAAAGTGTTTCAAGTTGTTTTTGCTGGGCAGCAGCCAGCTTTTCAAGGGCCTGAATCTTAGTGGTCAGGACATTTTTTTCACCTTCAAAGCCCTTCACTATAATTTCTTCATTTTTCTTTGCGTCATGGCTAATTTTTTCAGTGGTTTCCGCAACCGCCTGAAGAATTTGTTTTTCGATTTCCGCCGGGAAGGTGTCCACCTTGTTCTGGAGTGCATCCATATATTTTTCACGCTCGGTTACTGTATTTTCCCTATATTGGAGCTCATTTTTCCGTTGAGCGGTTTCCTTATCAAACGCTTCTTTTTGTTCTTGTAGCTGCTTGTTCAAATTTTCTATTTCATCATTTAATTGTTGTTTTTTGATTTCCTTGTCACGGTTAAATTCGTATTCGAATTCTTCTTTTTCACGCTTTCTGGTTTTATCAACCTCAGCTTTCTGCTCTTTTTGCTGCTGCGCGTATTGCTGTTTTTCTTTTTCCCAATTAATTTTTGTGTTTAGAATTTCATCTTCAATCTCATTTTTTTGCTGTTCCATGTCGGACTCGAATTCAAGCCTTTTTTGTTTCTGGGCTTCTAACAGCGCAGCCAGGGAATGGGCTGATTTTTCGATTTCATAAATATCTTTCAATTCGCTGTTTCGGATTTCGACAGCTTGTTTTATTTCATTATACCGTTCTTTTTCTTTTTCAATCTTTGTCGCCATGTCGGCCAGAAAACGGCCGATTTCATCCTTTAAATCATAAACACGCCGGGTGACATCGTTTGATTCGGTCGCTTTTTCAACGGCTGCTATCACTTTTTCTTCTTTTTTAGTCTGTTGGGCCTGCTCCGGTTTGAGTGCCATTTCTGACTGCTTTTCTATTTTTTCCCTTAATGACGCATAGGCTTGCAGCATTTCTTTTTTGGTATTTGACATGGAAATATCCGGCGACTCTGTTGCTATTGATGCCATTTTGATCCTCCTGTATTGTAAGCGGGTTAATAATATTTTTATTTTATTTTTTTCAAGTAGGCGGCCATCATCAATATTTTCAAAGCAGTTTACACTGTTATCAACCGGTTCAATACACAATGCCGGTTTGATGGTATCGCATCGAGTGTTAAGTGTTTACAGGGTGTTGTAGATGCGAGGTGTAAGGTCCATAGACGATTTTTCTGTATTTCAAGTGTGCTACAATAAAACAGATGCGGTATTCTGTGAATGCTTATATATGATTGATTATGGACGCCATATACCCTGCGCCAAAGCCGTTGTCGATGTTGACCACTGCAATGTTTGAGCTACAGCTATTCAGCATTGAAAACAGGGCGGTAATACCGCCGAAACTTGTGCCATAACCGACACTGGTCGGAACGGCGATAACCGGTCGATCCACTAAGCCAGCCACAACACTGGGCAGCGCACCTTCCATCCCGGCGACCACAATGAGTACGGTTGCGGCTTCAATTTTTTCTTTGTGTCTGAATAACCGGTGAATTCCAGCCACTCCCACATCATAGATGGCTTCAGCCGGGTTTCCCATGGCCTTGGCGGTTAAATAGGCTTCTTCGGCTACCGGGATATCAGAGGTCCCGGCGGAAATGACCAGGATGTTTCCTTTTCCGGTCACCGGGATGCTACCTTCTGCAAGACATATCATTTTCGCATCTTTGTGATATTCTGCCTTGGGAAATTTTGAGATGACGGTATCCGCTTTTTCTTTTTCAATCCGTGTGACCAAAATGATTTTTTCCCATTGAATCATCCGTTCCATAATGCCGATGATCTGATCGGTGGTTTTGTTCTGGCCAAAAATAACTTCAGGGAATCCTTTTCGCAGAGAGCGGTGATGGTCGATATGGGCGTATCCGATATCTTCGACCGACAGGTGCTTTAACGACGCCAGTGCATCATCGATAGACGTTCTGCCGGTTGATACCGAGGCCAGGATTGATTTTAATGTGTCTGAATTCATTTAAGCGCTTTATTGTTCAATTTCCTGTTCAATAATCTCACCCGGCTTGGGAACCGATATGTTATCTGATGGTGATTTTGTTGGTTTTGATTTTTCTGAAGAAGGAATATTTGAGTGGCCCAGTTTTTTTTCCAAATCTTTAATGTGCTGGTGAAGCATTGCAATTTCACTAAATAGCGTTTCAGAGGCATGGGCCATGTTCTGCTGATTGAATTCTCTTTCTTTTTTCAGTTCCTGGTCAAAATAAACCTGGTCAATATGAATGGCATCAAGTGTACTGATTTCTTTTTTATTATTGAGTACGCCGGTTTGTATTTTATTCAGGGTCACCGTTGTTTGTTTTGTCTCGTCAGCAATGCCGGAGAGTTGTTCATTGAATTTTCTAATTGATTCTTGTAAAGGCACAAGGCTCTCCTGCATGTCTTTAATCGCAGTTGCCATGTCTTTTTTATCCAGTTTACCCGTTTGGACGGCGAAAATCGACGAATTTATTTTTTTCAGTTGCGTATTCAAATCTGAAAATAGGGCCTGCGAGGATTCCTGTTGGTCTGAAAATTGCTGTGAGAGCTCAAATAATTTATTATTGAATTCATCGGACAGGTTGGCAATGCCGGCAGATCCTCGGGTATTGATGGCCTGAATCTTAGTGTTTAAGTTATAGTAAAGAAAAACAAAAATACCGCCCAAAAGAATGAACACAAATAAAACAAACAAGATCGATGCTTTGGCCGATGGCTTTGTTTGTTTGTCGAATGCTATGGTAGTGTCGAGGACATCATCCGGATCGCCGGCGTGTAAGTCGATTTTGAATTCTCTGTTTTTATCCATATATAATGTTTATTCCCATTCAATGGTGCTTGGCGGTTTAGAGCTGATATCGTAGGCCACCCGATTCACCCCATTGACTTCATTGATGATCCGGTTTGAAATTTTCGCCAGCAGTTTATGGGGAAGCCTTGCCCAGTCAGCTGTCATGGCATCCTTGCTGGTGACGGCTCTGAGGGTGACAATATTTTCATAAGTCCGTTTGTCTCCCATGACCCCGACACTTTTAATCGGAAGAAGAACGGCAAATGATTGCCATAATTTTTTATAATACCCGTTGGCTTTGATTTCTTGAATCAGGATATCATCAACTTTTCGTAACACGGTCAGTCGTTTTCGGGTAATTTCGCCGATAATCCGAATCCCTAAACCCGGACCGGGAAACGGTTGACGCCAGATCAGTTCTTCGGGCATTCCCAGTGTCTTTCCCAGCGCCCGGACTTCATCTTTAAAAAGATATTTTAAAGGCTCAATAAGCTTTAATTTCATTTTTTTGGGGAGCCCTCCCACATTATGGTGAGATTTAATAATGGAAGTGGGCCCGCCGAAAGCGGATTGAGATTCGATGATGTCCGGATAAAGAGTGCCCTGTGCCAGGAAATCAGCGCCCTGGATTTTTTTTGCTTCCGCGTCAAAAATATCCATGAATATTTTACCGATGATTTTACGTTTCTTTTCCGGGTCGGTCACCCCGTTAAGGGCGTCTAAGAAAAACTTGGCTGCATTGACAAATCGAATGTTGATGTTTAAATGCTGCTTTAAAATAATTTTTAATTTTGCCGCTTCATTCAATCTTAGCAAACCGTTATCAACAAAGATACAGGTCAGGTGTTTGCCGATGGCCTGGTGAATCAGTACAGCAGTGACGGATGAGTCCACCCCGCCGCTTAAGCCGAGGATGACCTTTTTATCCCCCACGGTTTTTTTTATTTGCTGGATTGATTCCTTGGCAAAGGCTTTCATATTCCAGTTGCGTTTGCAGTCGCAGGCATTAAATAGAAAATTGCGGAGCATCTGCTTGCCTTTGGGGGTATGTTCTACTTCCGGATGAAATTGAAGGCCGTACAGGTTTTTTTTTATATTTTCTGCTGCCGCAACGGGCGTATTATCAGTTGAAGCCGTGACGGAGAATCCTTTGGGCAGTTTGGTGATGGAATCACCATGACTCATCCAGCAAGTGGTTGATTGGTCAATTTTTTCAAAAAGGCTTTTCGATTTTTTGATATTCAACCCGGCAAACCCGTATTCGCGTTTGGTGGTTTTTTCCACCGTTCCGCCTAACGCGTCGATCATAAACTGCATGCCGTAACAAATGCCCAGTATCGGAATCCCCAAATCAAATATGGCGGTGTCAATTTTGGGACTTTTTTTTTCATATATACTGGATGGCCCCCCTGAGAGGATAATGCCGTCCGGGTTCAGTGATTGAATGGTTTCAATATCAACAGTGGGCGGTTCAATCTGACAGAAGACCCGATTCTCCCTGATGCGGCGCGCGATTAACTGGTTATACTGGGAACCGAAATCAATAACGACGATCATATTTGTCCTTTATGGTTTTTATGGCTTTTTTATTCAATGAAATGATTTATTAACTATTTTGGTGACTGCTCAGGCAGATAGGCCGTAGGCTGAAGGTAAATAGGGCAGGTGAAATAAGTTGTTTTTTAAAAAATAATTTATTCAGACAGCCCTTTAGCCTAACCCCCTTCAGCCTAACCAACCTGAGTAGATACCTATTTTGGGTGATTAGATCCTGCTAAACCGTTTGATAAAATAAAATTAATATGTTAAAGCAAGCCGCAAAAGTCAACTCAAATTTCGAATTTAGATTGTTTTAGAATAAAATGAAAAAAGTAATTTCACAGATTTATGAGATTCAGACACGACAAGAAGCGGAACAGATGGTCAATGCGGGTGTTGATCATATTGGCAGCGTCATTGTTTCGCCTCAGGACTGGGAGCAACGTGGCATCAAAGAAACACTGGATTTTGTTGCGAAGACGGATGCATCAAGCAGTCTGATTCTTTTATTCAATGACCCGGAACTTGTATTTTTGTCTTTGGAATACTATCGTCCGGATATTGTTCATTTCTGCGAAATATTAATTGATCGTCAGGTTCAGGATACGCCGGGATCAATTTTCAGCACCCTGATTCAGCTGCAATCACAAATCAAGCGAAGATTCCCGAAAATAAAGATTATGCGAACAATTCCCATCCCGGATAATAATTCAGGGGCTGATATTCCGTTTCTGGAATTGGCAAAGATGTTTGAGTCGGTGAGTGATTATTTTTTAACCGATACATTGATTGTCAATCAGTCAGGCAATGATGATCAGCCGGTGAACGGCTTTGTAGGGATTACCGGAAAAACCTGTGACTGGGAATCCGCGGCCCGGCTGGTTGAAGCAAGTCAGATTCCGGTGATTCTGGCCGGCGGCCTGTCTCCGGAAAATGTATACCAGGGTATTAAAATTATCCGGCCCGCAGGTGTGGACAGTTGTACGTTGACCAATGCATGTGATGTCAGTGGTACGCCCATTCGGTTTAAAAAAGATATCGTAAGGGTAAAACAGTTTTTGTCAGAGATGCGACGGGCATGCGCGGAATTTTGATCGGAAAGGGGATATAGATTTGGTCTTGGATTGTTTTTTTGATGGTATTTGATTCGCAAGTAAATTAAATAGTTAGTGCCTGACCGGAAACCTTTAAATCTTGCTTGTCATTACGCGGAGTGAGGAACGAGCGACAAAGTAATCCCCTGTCGATAAGGAGATTGCTTCGGTCGTACCTCTTTCGCAATGACAGAAAAAATGTAATTTTGAGACTTTCCGTTCAGCCACTAGTTAAATACAAAATACAACGACAGGAGAGTATACAAATGTATGAAAG
>JAGGYV010000331.1 GCA_021162325.1 Desulfobacteraceae bacterium
ATTTTGCCCTGCAAGGGCTGTACATTTCAGCCCGGGGCAACGCCCCGGGAATTTGGATATATTAATTCCAGCCCTGAAAGGGCGTCACATGATTTTGCAAAACCCTATTAATTCATGCCATTAACATTATATTGCGTATGTTCTCAAAAAGTTCGGTGACCCATATATTGTGATACTAACACTGGATTCCCGCCTTCGCGGGAATGACGGGCAAAAGCCACATATCGGGGATCGTCATTCCCGCGAAGGCGGGAATCCAGGAACTGCGACCCGGATTTATTAAGAAGTTACTATGTTGCGCCCTTTCAGGGCTGAATCTATTTCCTATTTGTTCCCTGGGCTATCATGAACACCATAATTGCGTTCAAAAATGAATCGCATTTCCGCTTCGAAATCATTTAATATTTTATTGAAAGTTCCCATTTATCTCGACACATAACATTGTTATTCAGATGGCAAAGAAAAAAGTGCCAAATTCAAGGCGCACAAGTTCTGAGGAATGAGGCGTAGCTTGCTACTCCGCAGTGACGAAGAATGCAGTGCAACACAGAAGTTGGACTTTTTGCGAAGCCATCATTATTGAATCAGTTCAAACGCAATCGGCACCTTCACCCGCACCTGCTGTTTAAAATATTTCTCCGGCGGTGCTGAAAACGGCGCCGCATTATTAACCGCTAAAATTGCCGCCTTATCCAGCGAGGCGAACCCCGAACTACGAACCACGGTTACGCCTGAAATAACACCATCCAAACCGATCAAAAACGCTACCGTCACCAGCCCTTCCATATTTCTCTGCCGTGAAAACGGCGGATACTGCTTAAAACTCTCGATTTTGAGCCGAACCATGTCCAGATAATCCATCCGGGAACCGAACCCGCCGGATTCTTCAATCTCCGGCAAAGAAAACTCCACAACATCCGTATCAACTGCTTCGGGGAGTTCTTCTGAAAAAGAAACGGATTCCGGTACAAATTCAGCAGGATTCAGATTTTTTTCTGCCGCCGGCATCGGTTCAATAACCGGCATCGTAAAATCCGGCAACGCATCCGATTGAATCGTCCTAACCGCCTCATGCGCCGACTGACGCCCCCGGGGCCTGGGAACCAAACGGGTTTGCGGTTTTACATGTTTACGAACACTGATTTCAATATATGACATTTTTTTAAAATTAAACCGGCCCGACGCCTGAAGAAAAATGCCCGCATGAATCACAATGGATACCGCAATCAAACCATACAACAGCCAGTTTGGTTTTTCTTTATGTATATTTTCTGCGACCAATTCTTTCCTCAACAGATTTTCAAATTTTGCCGTCTCGATATAATCCGTGAATGGTTCGTTCATCTGTAAGGCATAATTTTTTATACTGCAAGCGCCTTATAACACAAAAATAAGCGAACCAGAAAAGACTTAATTCGTGCCTGAACGAAAACCTTTAAATTCTGTTTGTCATTACGCGGAGTGAGGAACGAACGACAAAGTAATCCCCTGTCGATAAGGAGATTGCTTTGGTCTTGCCTCCCGCGCAATGACAGAAAAGTTGTCATTGAGGGACTTTCCGTTCAACGACTAATTCGGCCTTAATCATCGTTTTGGCATGACACAATTTTTAATTTTTTATCAGAGATCTGTAGAGGAAGGCTTTAGCCTTCCATTCAGGATGGAGGTCTAAAGACCTCCGCTACATATGGTCGAAACGATGACCAAGACCCCTTAATTGATTTTTTCCGTGGCAAGGAATAATTTTTTAGCCCCGGCTGCCTGGGCAATATCCATCACCTGAACCGCCCGGTCTAATATGATGGCTCCGTCGGCTTTAATGACCACCAGCTGTTCCGGATTGTCCCTGATCCGTTCCTGCAATCGATCAAACAGATCATTAAAGCCAACCGGCTGTTTGCCCAGATATACCCGCCCGGCCGGGTCAATATATACCGTAATTTCCTGGTGCGTCTGAGGGGCCGACGTCCTGGCATCCGGAAGATTCACCTCAATCCCCTGTTCCACCATAAAATTCGTCGTCAACAGAAAATAAATAAGCAGCATAAAGACAATATCAATCAAAGATGTCAAGGGCGCCTGAATCTGATACCTCACCCTTTTTTTTCGATGAACCAACATATCTTAGAACTTCCTTTTTTTGATTTCTTCCGGCTGAATGCCCTATTTATGATCCAGCTCAGTGATAAACTTAACCGCCCCGTCGTTCAAGCGGGCTTCATATTTGTCCACCCGTGCTACCAGATAACTGTGAGCCACCATGGTTGGCAACGCCACCGCCAAACCGAGCGCGGTCGTCAGCATGGCTTCCCAGATACCCCCGGCCAGCACTGCCGCATTCACTTTGCCGCCCATTTGCTGGATCACCATAAACGCCTTGATCATTCCCAGAACAGTCCCCAGCAGCCCCAGCAAAGGGGCAATATTCCCGATGGTCGCAAGGGTCTGGAGATAGACGGAAAGATTCCGCACCTCTTCTTCCGTGGCATGAACAATGACCGTCTCCAGTGTCTCACGATCCCGATCCCTGAACCGAATGGCTTGGGCCAGCACCCTGCCCATGGGAGAATTGCTGCTGATCGCTTTTTCATGAGCCGCTTTCGCGTCACCGGTTCGCAACAGACGGATGATTTTATCCGCCAGGCCCGCGCCCCGGCTCCGCATCAGGGAAAACCGTATCATTCGCTCAATAAAAATTGCCAGGGCCAACACGGAACATAAAAGGATCGGGGCGACGAGCACCCCGCCCTTTGCCAGAAATTCCAACATAAGTTCAACCTCCAATTATTCCAAAAAAATCTCTTTTTCACCACAGAGAACACAGAGAAAAAGGAAAAAAATTATTATAAATTAATCATTACTACTTGACTCAGGAACAGTATCTGCTTTTGTAAAATCTTCTTTAATGTCGGGAATGCCGTCAAAATTCAAATCCTTTGACCGGCGGATCATCTCTTCTGCTGCGTCAAACTCTTCCCACACATCCGGCTTACCGTCATGATTGGTG
>JAGGYV010000354.1 GCA_021162325.1 Desulfobacteraceae bacterium
ATATTACATTTTTGTAGCACCGGTCTACATTTTTGTAAATCTGAGGACTGGTTTTTGGTGGCGGGATTATTTTGTAATATGTTTAGGGCCACAGAAAAACTTTCAGGGACTCTTTGCTGCAAATGCATTCTACCCGAAAGCCCGTGATATTCCCAGTATGCTTTGGTTTATCTCAATAATGATAAAAGATAAGGTCTTTTTCTAGTTTATACTTTTCCATACTCATCCCCTCCTTCATTTTTTTTAAAAGAATATTAATAGAAAATATATGGATTGGCGAGGATCGCAGTGGGAAAAAGCAGGTCAAGGGAAAAGGATGTGAAAATTTTTGTAAATTTTACATTTTTATAATAAAAATTATAGATGGAAAAAATATTTTATGTCAATATAATATTCACGGTTATAAAACTGCGTCTATTTATAACTATTAATAATTAGTGCCTGAACGAAAACCCTGAACCCCGGCTGTCATTACGAGGAGTGAGGAACGAGCAACGAAGTAATCCCCTGGTTTTTATGGGATTGCTTTGGTCGTGCCTCCCGCGCAATGACAGAAAAGTTGTCGTTGAGGGATTTTCCGTTCAACGAATAATTAAAACAGAAAATCAAAAAAGCGGAATGAATATATAATTATGAATGATTTTTGGAATAAACACTCCGCGCATTACCTGGAAATGGCATTTCGAACCGACCGGTTTGAAAGTATAACGAATCCGGATGGCTATGGGAAAAATACAGGCGAATGCGGCGATACGATTGAAATGTTTTTAACCCTTCGTAATGAACGGATTCAATGGGTTTCGTTTGCCACTGACGGGTGCATGAATACGCGCGCCTGTGCCAACACGGTCGCTGAAATGGCTGAAAAAAAAACATTGGAAAATGCATGGAAGATTAAGACGGAAAATGTGATTTCGTATTTGGAAACCTTGCCTGAAGAATCATTTCATTGTGCGGAATTGGCGGTAGGTGCCCTTTATCTGGCATTAACCAATGCCCGGATGAACCAGAAAAATTCATGGAAAAAATTGTATCAAAAGAATGCTTCAAAATGATGCGATGATCTGTCCTAACCCGGATAAACCGGAAAAGTTAAAAGTGAGCTAAAGTTATGGTTAATGCCTTCGGCATTTTCAATTTTTATGTTAAAAATGATCGCGCGTTTAGCGCAGTCCACAACTTTAGGCACTTTAGATCACTTTAGGCACTTCATCCTTTTTGAGTTTTTAAAATAGTTTGCCCCAAAAATACAAAACACAAAAATCAGAGATAAGAGACTAAGGTTTTTAGGCCTTAAAAATCAGGAAAGACCTGATTTACAAAATATTTACTTCAAGTTAAGAAAGAGATATGTCTTTTTCATGGCTTTTTTTACAGCCATTCATTTTATAAAAATTTCAAATAGGAGTCTATGATGAGATTTTCCGAAACAAAGCTGGACGTTTTAAAAACAGGGGACGGCACAGAGCTGGATATACATATTTGGGAGCCCGAAGCGCCAAAGGCGGTATTAATGGCCATCCATGGTGGGCTGGCGCATGCCGGTGATTATGTGACACCTGCTTTGTATTTTAAAGAAAGAGACATTGCAACCGTTTCCTATGATTTAAGAGGGCATAAACAGGAAAAAATATTTATCTCCCGTTTTGAGCAGTATTTGGAAGACACGGCGGACTTTCTTCAATGGACAAAAAAAAACTATAAGGATATTCCGATTTTTGTAATGGGCCACTCCATGGGCGGACTGATTGCTACCCATTTTGGAATTAAGTATGCAGGCAATGATTCGGAAATTAAAGGATATCTTTTATCCTCCCCCTATTATGGAAACGCTATTAAGGTCTCGCCCATTATGATTCCCCTCGTCAAGTTTTTTGGGGCTGTCATTCCCAAAGCAGTTATTCCCAGCCCGGATCTCACAGAACTTTTGACCCACGATGAAACGATTACAAAACGGCATCGTCAGGATGAAGAAGACGGTATCCGGGGCTCAAAAGCCACCATGCGTTTTGGGAGTGAACTGTTAAAAGCCCAGAAATGGGTGAAAGAAAATTTTTCCCAATGGCATCATTCCACGTTTGCCGTTATTGCCGGCGCAGACCAGGTGGCGGATTCCGAACAGTCGGAAGCGTTGTTTAAAAGCATGGACAGTCATCTGCTCACGTATGTCTTTCATAAAGATAATTTTCATGAAAACTATAATGAAGTGAACCGAAACGATACATTTGATAAAATGGTTGCATGGATTTCGGAAATTATAGGTCATTGATATTTTATATGACTTTCAATCCCTAATGTTTGGCTGACTTTGATGTCCTGCTTGACCATAACAGAAAGATAATTTCCGGCAATCCATTGCCTTTCCTCGGCCCAATAGTCATTTTTCGCTTTTTGTTCCAGAATTTTATTGGCGGTTAGTGTCAGTAAAATAGCCTGGTATGCCTGAGAAGTGACACACTCGACAGGCAGGGCGGCCCATTCATAAACAATATCCATCGGTTTTCTTGAGTTATCTGTTTTGTATGCCCGGTAAAATGCCGGATCTTCGGATGTGAGTGTTTGTCTGGCCAGGAAGTTAAATTTATTAAATACGTTAATGGTGGTGGAGGGGCGATAAACAGCGGCAATTAAGGTGTATCCATCTGCATTAGCCGTGTCCATGCTGGTTATATAATAGTGTTCAGGGTCGTTTATTCCTTGTGATTTTAATATGTTCTGAAGGTGTCGGCTGGCGGTTTCCATATTGTCAAATGCTTGATTGGTATTGCCGTCTGTCGGAATATCTTTAAAAGAAAATTTATATGCGGCATCATAGGTGTCTTTAAGGGTGATGGCAGCATTTGATTTTTTCAGCTCTGCGTTAAGAACCTGCAGGGATGTTTTAGAATAAATAAAATACGGGAGCGCCGGTGCTCCCGCGTGGATTCCGTTGGTGATCTGGTCGGTCTCAAGAGGGATCAGCCGATTGTGTGCGCAGGCCAGGCATGCGGTGAGAAGAGATGCAAAAAGTAATTTGTAAAAAGTTCTCATGGGCAGTGCCTTTTTGTTTTTGTCGCGTTAATTAATTGATTGATTTGAAGTCTTTGTCAATCGGTCGATGGGTAAACGTTTTGGCATCTGTGCCGGCATAATCCGACACCACATGACCGTTTCCCATCAATCGCCATTTGTAGATCATCAGCCCCTCGAGCCCGACGGGTCCGCGGGCATGAATTTTGTTGGTGCTGATTCCGACTTCCGCCCCGAGTCCGTAACGAAAACCGTCGGCAAACCGGCTGCTGCAGTTGAGAAACACATCCGCTGAATCCACATAATCCATGAATTTGATGCCCCGGTTTTTATCTTCGGTCACAATCACATCCGTATGTCCGGAGCCGAATGTGTTGATATGGTTTACAGCATCATCAAACTTGTCGACAATCCTGACAGATATAATCAGGTCCAGGTATTCCGTGCGCCAGTCTTCTTCTGTGGCGACTTTTACATCAATTATTTTCAGGGTATTTTCGCATCCCCTGATTTCAACCCCTTTTTTCTCAAGCGCGGTTTTCAGCATTGGCAGGAATTTTAAGGCAATGTCTTTATGTACCAGTAAGGTTTCTGCTGCATTACAAACCGCCACATACTGGCACTTGCTGTCCACGGCAATGTTTATGGCCATTGGTATGTCTGCCAGCTTGTCGATATACACATGGCAAATTCCATCGGCATGCCCCAGGACGGGAATGTTGGTGTTGTCCATGATGTACCGGACAAACGTGTTGCTTCCTCTCGGGATTATCAGGTCGATAAATTTATCCAGAGACAGCATGTCCGCGACATCTGACCGGGCTTCGATCAGTGTCAGCCAGCCGGTCGGAATTCCGGCCGCAATCCCTGCTTCAGAGATGATGTCTGCTAAAATGCGGTTGGTGCTGGCGGCTTCGCTGCCGCCTTTCAGGATCACGGCATTTCCGCTTTTAAGGCACAAAGACGAAATCTGAACCAGAGCATCCGGTCTGGATTCAAAGACAATACCGATTAAGCCGATGGGGCTGCTCACCTTGAAAAGTTCAAGCCCTTTGTCAAGTTCCAGCGCGCTGGATGTCACCCCCACGGGATCTTCAAGACCGATCACGCTGTTTATTCCTTCGATGGCATCTTTGATTTTATCTTTCTGGAATTTTAAACGTTTGAGCAACGGAGCGGCCAGGTTGTCTTTTCCCGCATTTTCCAGATCCGTCTGGTTGGCGGAAATTATTTGATCTTTTTTTTCTTCCAAAGCGGTTGCAATAGTTTTCAGGGCATTGTTTTTTATGTTTGTCGGCACTGCTGCCAGTTGGATGGCTGCTTTTTTTGCCTCAGCGGCCTTGTCTTTCATTGTCATTTTGAATCTCCGTGTCATGTACAACGATGTATTGATCGTTTATCTGGTATAAAAAAATGAGTTGATGCAAAAAATTGGAATTTATTATATATACAACATCAGCAGAATTTAAAGGTTTCCGTTCAGGCACTATTTAATCAGATCATTCTTTTATGACCCCTTTTTCAATAAGCTGTTTTCGAAGTTTATAGACCCGCCAGTGATTAACGCCTAAATCAAAAATTGCGATAACCGATGATGATCTTATAGAAATGATATTCTGATCAGAATGCAGCAGTAGTTCAAGGTTATCAACAAATCGAAACACCCGGCTGGTACACTTTGCGTGAATATACACTGAATCTTCTTCCACAATTTCTGTTCTTGGTATATCAGAAACAGTCTGCTTGATAATGGGCCAGGCTTCTTCTTTTGTGATTGCCAGTTCAAACGATGAGACATTGTTATAAAACAGCCAGGCATTGCTTGAAACACAGTTTGGCAGAGGGAAGCATGAAGAAAGTGCCAAGCTGTTATCTTCCTGTATGTTCAGATGCTTCCCGGAACATCCGACTGTTACAACCATTATGAGAAAAAATATACTGATTAATTCTCGCCGCATCATCTTTTCTCCAAAGCACAGTTTGCAAAATCGTATATTGCAAAGTCGTATATATTGATGTAGAAAATAACAGTAAACCGCGATTTGAGATATAATATAAATGCATCATAAATGAAATTTGTTTTTGTTAAAAGAGTAAAAAGCAACCCTCTGTAAATTTTATATTCCGGCAAAAAAATGAACACAAAGTCATAGCATTGATTTACCATATCCCGCCGAAGGCATAAAACCGGACCCGGTTATCCACTATAGTTGAGTTGGCCCAAAACATTGTGCATTTGATCACTTGGGAAACCAAACATCTTGTGGTTAACTTAAGCGAAGAGGATAACCAAAAAACCGGAATTGACACCCGAGCTCTTTGTTGATATGGAAGCCCTGACTGAAATGGCGATGAACGGGAAAGGGGATTATGGGAAAAATTTTTTGTGGCAGTGTTCGGGCCCGGGTGCAACCTGTCAACAGGTATCTGGCTTTGATGTTATTGATCCTTATATTAAGTGTCAGGCCTTCATATTCAACGACAGAGGGATATCCGCTTGGTAAACAAAATGAAAAAATTGAAACATGGGCATTTTATTCCAAAATAGAGTTGCCTGAAAAAGACGGGGATCTTTACCTCGGAATGTTTTTTTGTTCCGGAACCCTTTATTTTTTGAGAGGCAATTTTGCGCATATTTTTTGGCTGGATACATCGACTGGGAAATATACTTATGAAAATAATATTTATTTACCGCCTTTTGAAAAAGTGACCCATAACGAAAAAAGTTTAGATGAGAAATATCATGGCAGTTTTTTTCGCTACAATGCCAGGGAAAAAAAATTTCTTGCATACGCTGGTTTTGAAAATCTTTGTGCTGAGCTGACGCTTTTTCCGGAAAAAGAACCCTTTGACTGTGATCAGGTTCGTCAGCGTGATCCTGAGAAAAAAAAATTTGACTGGTACATGTTTCCCCGGATGACGATCGAGGCGTCTCTGGATTGCGGATATGATTTATGCGCATCCGGCCAGGGGCATTTTCAGCATTTTTGGGGAGACAAGATATATGAATCCGGGGATGTCCTTGTCGCTCATTTGGAATCCGGGTATGACATTACCATTAACGATATTCCGCCTTTAGAAAATGATTCGTCCATGCTGCCGGAAGTATATATGCTGATATCTGATCCGGATGGAAACGTTCAAAAAATTTCATCCTTTGAGTATTCAGTCCTTGAATGGGCAAAAAGTGGAAATAAAGGGAAAAAATATCCGGTTCATATTTCAGTAAAAAGCCAGTATAGAAATTTAAATCTGGATATTCGGGTGTTTAAGAATGACCAGATCTCAAATTTGTTGGGTGTTGAAAAATGGTTCGGGTATGCGGGCATCAAGGGCAATATAGATAATAAGCCCCAGAAGGGCTGGGCATTTTTTAGTCCTGTGGGCATAGAAGAATAAAAATAAAACGGTTAAAGAGTTTGTCATGGTGATTTATTCGTGCTGGATGGTGAAATGATTTATTAATTATTTTATGTAACTACGGTTCATTCGGCAGGGCGTTAGGGAAGTGGAAAATATTAATATACCGGAATTGCGTAGAATTTTTAGTTGTATTCAAGGCGCGTTAACAGGCGCATAACAGGTTACGTAACTGTTAACGCAACGAAGAAGACGACCAAAAAGGCAAGCAAGTTTGGTATATTAAGATTTGGAAGTTCCCTTATATCGAAAGCAGTCTATTGTATGATCGTTCACCATGCCCACGGCCTGCATGAACGCGTAGCAGATTGTGGGGCCGACAAATTTAAACCCTCTTTTTTTCAGATCTTTGCTCATAGCGTCTGATTCCGGGGTGTTTGACGGAATATCCGCCAATTTTTCCCAGGCATTTTTGATAGGTTTTCCGTCAACAAATTGCCAGATGTATGTATCAAAGCTTTTGAAATCTTTTTGTACACCTAAAAATGCGTCGGCATTGGTGACCGCTGCTCTGATTTTAAGCCGGTTCCTGACAATTTCAGGGTTAGTGATCAGATCAGCAATTTTTTTTTCCGTATATCTGGAAACTTTTTCAGAATCAAAATTATCAAACGCCTTTCTGTAGCCTTCTCTTTTATTCAGAATCGTTAACCAGCTGAGTCCGGCCTGGGCACCTTCTAAGATCAGAAATTCAAATAGTTTTTGGTCGTTATGAACCGGAACGCCCCATTCCTGGTCATGATACGCCTGCATAATTGCACTTTTTCCTGCCCATTCACATCGTATCATTCTTTATTTTTCGTTTTATACTGAATTTCCTCTTTAAATCGAACCGGTTTGATATTGGGCAGTTGGGCAATTTTCCGCATGATATTGATCCCTTCTTCCTCGTAATTTTCAATTATTTCAGCCGTCACTTCAACTGGCTCCCCCATGGCGATCCCCAGTTTAGCCGATCGCAGGTGCCACCCCCGGGTAATATCCGATCCGCCCACCAGATTAATCGGCGCAATAACGTCACCGGGCCGCATATAGGACTGTAAATATTTGGGATTTATGTATTTCAGTGCGACTCCGCCATCCGGGTCAATGTATGAGCGGGACCCTTCCGGGAAGATGAGAAAACTTTCTTTCATGATTTTTTTGAAAAGTTCATAATCATCTTTAGAAAAATCTTTCATGGATTCTGCAAAATTTTCAGTTTCCATAAAAGTGATCAACTCTTGTTTTGTTTTTTCATCTAAAAATGAGGTATATTGCGTAAATGTCTCAGGAACATTATTCACCATGGCGGCCATGAAGTCTTCGTAGCTGAGTTTTTTGATTAAATACAGACCGGCATCCGGTAACTTGATCAGGCACTGGGTTCGTTTGGATGTTTTTCGTAATTCTTCAGCCAGGCCCATGGTCTTGATGGTGGTTGTCTTTTGAGACGGTACGGTAATAAAGAGATTGCCGACATTTGCCGCGCCATTTCGTAAGACAACATTGGAAAACATCCGGGGCCCGACGACGGTGTTGCAATTTTGGGTCAGGTTATGAAATCCCAGTTTTCGAATCACACTTCTGACAAAGTAAGGTCCCAGGTAGCCTTCATGATGGCCCACGAAAAAAATCCGGTGCCCTTTGTTTTTAATCTTGGAAAGTTTATGCAGCGTTATAACGGTGTCTGTGGATGCGATGTCTTCAGCAGAATCTTTTCTAAAGGAAACGCGTTTGCCGCATTTGTCTACCAGGATAATATCAAGGACTTTTTTTCTTTCTGCAAATTCAAAAAATTTGTGCCAGAATGCGGTGTCCGGCAATACAGGAAAAATACACCGGTCAAAAGAAAATTGTATGGCCAGAAACTGTTCTAAGCGGGTTTTGGAAAATTCCTGAAAAAACTTGTGCTGAAGCAGTTGATTCTTCTTTTCAAGGAGTTTTTGCCTGGCTTCAGGAAAATGGGTGTTAATATCCAGCCCGTGCTTTGAAGCAAATTCAACAATTTCTTCAAGTACCCGGATGGCTTTTTCATTGTGCGGGGAACGCCGGAGTGAATATAATTTTGCCCGGGCAAACTCAATCAATTCCTTGAAATTTAAATGGTTTTTCCAACCCCTGGCTTTTTCGATAAATCCGCGGAAGCAGGAAAACCGCATCAGGTAATGTTGTACTTTCTCAGAGATCTTGTCCGCAGCACCTGCCAGTCGGGAAAAAAATGAAAACATCCTGTACGATGCACTGTAAAGTCGCTTTTTCCCGCCAAGCTTTGCCAGTGATTCTTCAAACTTATCTTTATTATTTAAAAGAAACCGAATAATTTCATCCGGATTATAATGGTCTTTGGCTTCCGCCCACCATTTTTCAAATGGCATTTTTTCTAACAGTTTCACCATTCACCTGCTTAACTATTTTTGCAACTGCTCAGGTAGAGAGACTGTAGGCTGAAGGTAAATAGGGCAGATGGAATAAGCTGTTTTTTAAAAATAATTTATTCAGAAACCCCTTCAGTCTAAACCCCTTCAGTCTAACGAACCTAAGTCGTTACCTATTTTTATTGTGAATCAATCTTCATATATGTGTTGGACAGCTCTTTATCAAATTTAAATGATTCATTAAATATTTCAAGAAGTTTAATATTTTGCTTGGCCATCATCAGGCAGTTGCCCACAATGGCGTAAAACAGGATACTCAGTCGCGTTTTGGATTCATTGCTCCGAATCCTTTCAATCTGGTCCTGGTTAAAATGGTCGGCCAGTTCCCTCATGTGATGATACTGATCGATAATATTCTGATAATCCACAATTTCATTCTTTTTAAAAGAGACCTCGACTTTTAAAAGAATGTCCATAATACATATTTTAATTTGTTTGAGTTCTTCGATCTGGACATCCAAAAGCCCTTTGTGTTTATTCCCGATATGGATATATGACCGCACGACCGTATCCCGGTGGCCGTCAGAAAGTTTTTGCAGTCTTCTAATCGTTTGGGCGTATTTATACGAAATCTTGGCGTCTTGTTTTTGCTGAAGGCGCAATACTTTGAAAACATTTGCCATAATAATATTTGCGCTTAACTGAATCTGTCTTACCTTTTTCCGTTCCTTGGTCAGTACGTCAAGGTCTTCTTTAAACAGCGCGTCAAATGCCACATCAAACGATTCCCGGATTTCTTTGAGCAGGTGTGCCAGGTGCTCAAATGTGTTCATAATTGCCAGATGTGAATCCGTAATTTTTTTCATATTAAAAATTTTAATATCTTCTTTTTCTTTCTCGCGGTCTTCATGTTTTTGTTTGTTTTTCCAGATAATAAAGCCTGCCAGAATAAAAAGAAGAATCGCCCCCGGTACTTTAAAAATTGAAATAACATAGGCAAAGATAAAACATGTAATAAACGCAATCAGTGCCGTCATGAACCAGCCGCCGATAACCGTAAGAACACCGGTAACCCGGTAGACCGCGCTTTCCCTGCCCCATGCCTGATCGGAAAAAGAGGAGCCCATGGACACCATAAAGGTGACATACGTTGTGGAGAGCGGTAGTTTCATGGAGGTTGCATAAGAGACCACGGCACTGGCAACCATGAGGTTGACGGATGCGCGGACCAGATCAAATGATGGTTGATCATCCTGGTTCATCACGGTATTTGGGTTACGCGGTTTGAGTCGGCGAGCAACAAATCGTTTGACGCTTTCGGGGAAAAACACTTTTAATGAACCAAAAAGAGAATCTACCATGCTCACAATTGAGCGGGAAAGCCAGATGGATTCAAAGCGTTCAATGCCTTCATCCTGATGTCCCAGCTTGAGCTCCGTCTCCCTGACGGATTTTGCTTTTTTGGATACCCACAAAGTGATAACCATGATCGCACCGGCAATCAGCAGCAGAAATGTCTGTGACTGCACTTTTTCGCTCAAAGCACCCATTGTTATGTTTAAGGGATCTGCAGACGCAATGGCCGTGGTATATGCATGCAGTCCCGCCATGGGAACACCGATAAAATTAACCAGGTCATTGGCGGCAAATGCCATGGCCAGGGCAAATGTACCAATCAGCACGATGGGCTTGAGGATATTAACATTAAAAAAAGTCAGTAAAATCTGGAAAATAACGGCAGACACAGCAAAAATATAAAACATGATCAGCAGGGTGTGTGTCATAATCCAGGCAATCATTTCGTCGGTCATAAAAGAAGCGCCTTTAGATCCTTTTACCAGGATAAAGTAGGTAATGACCGACATGGCAAAACCTCCCCAAACCGCGCCGTAGCGCTTCAGCTTTTTCTGGTAATCAAAGGTAAATATCAGGCGGGAAATAAACTGGGCGATGGCGCCACCGATAAACGCCACGATGATGGAGAGCAGAATGCCGAATGCAATCAGCAGGGCTTTGCCGGTGTTGATATATTCACCCAATGACATCGTATTGCCGGTGTCGGCCATTATTTTTATAACTGATACCGCCACGGCCGCGCCCAGGAGCTCAAAAACAATGGATACGGTGGTGGATGTGGGAAGGCCATGGGTGTTAAAAAGATCAAGAAGAAGAATATCCGTCACCATAACGGCAATAAAAATGGTAATCAACTCGGGCATGGTAAAAAACTGAGGATGAAAAATGCTTTTTCTGGCAACTTCCATCATGCCGCTGGAAAAGGTTACGCCAGTCAGAATGCCTAAACTGGCAACAATCATAATTACATGATAAGAAGCCACTTTTGAACCGATTGATGAGTTCAGAAAATTGGATGCATCGTTGGACACCCCGACGATTAAATCTAGTACTGCAAAAACCAGCAGGCATACAACCGCAATAAAAAAGATTTCAATTCCCATCATTAATTGTCTCTTGTCTGATTTTAAGTTATTGTAATATCATATTAAATTAAGTTTAATGACGGACCAGGTATAATGTTAATGAGCTTGTCACATGTTTGTTCTGTTAAATCAAGTAAAATTCATTTGTTGGAAAAGGAAATAAGATGAGCAGTTGTAAGGGTTTTTAGATATAATTAAATGCAGGGTGTCATTATTTAATCCATTAAATAAAATCCAATGGCCTTGTCGGTTTCACTGAAAGAAAGGATTGAAGAAAATTCGACACTGATCACCGCTCCGTTAATTTTTTTCACAAAGGTTTCTTTTTTGATGAGTGTTTCTGCGCTGTTATTCAAATGAAACTGGATCGTTATTTTATCGTCAATATTCAGCGGCCAGGCCGATTTTAATGAGAATTTCAGCCCGGTTCGGGACAAATTATTGACCACAATCATTTCTTTTTTCCCGCACTGATCAATCGTCTTTGATTTTCCGCACCCCGGGCAATCCATGGTCGCTTTGTTTTTACTGTCTACATAAATTGATTTCATTTAAACAAATTTAGCAATTTTCAGGTTAATTTGCCCCGTATTTAAAAGCACAGACAGATGAATGAGAGGACATGGATGTCTCTGTTTAAAAATTAATTACAAAAATAAGTATATACAACATTATCTTGGTTTTCAATTTATTAAAAATTTTATGATGCCGTAAAATACAGTATGATGATCAATGCCAGCAGTAGCCCGCTCCATATAATCGCCGCCTTAATTGTCGCTTTTTTGGCCTGGTCAGCCTCCCACCATGTCCGGGGCCGGACGCCCTGAAGAATAAATGTCACCACACCGGCCAGGTTCACACAGATCAGATTTGCTGAAAAAAGCATGAATGCGCCCATCGCCTGAATGAATTGTCCTGATCCGATGAGCATTCCAACGGTCACCAGCGGGGGCATCAGTGCCACGGCAACCATGACCCCGATCAAAGCACCTGAAAACCCAGTGGTAAAAGCAAGGGCACCCGCAGCGCCAGCGGAAAATGCCAGGAGGATATCCGATAGGGTGATGGATGTCCGCGACGCAATGGCCGGCACACCGGCATCCACCTGAAAAATTATTCCCACGCAAATACTGAAAACAATAGTTAAAAGTATTCCAATAAAATTGGTCTTTAGCGCGTCCTTTCCTAATTGGGTATCACCCAGCGTTGTTGCAAGGGCCAGCGCCATATTGGGCGTCAGCAAAGGCGCAATCACCATTGCACCGATGATAATGGCAATATCGTTTCGCATCAGTCCGATGGCTGCAACAATAGAAGAGAGGATGGTCAGGGCAATAAATGTTCTGTTGACGATGATCCCCGCGTTCATGGCCGCATATAATTCTTCCCGACTGACACGGTGTTTGTTGTTTGCAGACTTTTTTTTCCCGGAAACATTCGTTTCTTTTTCTTGTTTTGGTTTAGCCTTTGGCCGGGGCAGCACCGCTTCCACCGACATTAGCAAAATGTTGAACCCGGGTGAGTTGCCGAACCGTTGTTGAAAATGATCCATTATATTTTCACAATCTTCTGCCGGGGCAAGTATTTGTAGAATGTTCTGATTTGGCTGAAGCTGGTCCTGCCACATGTTCACCATCTGAAGGTCTTTTGTCATTCGGGCGATATCATCCGGCGGGACGACGGGAAACGTTATTTGTATGAGTCTCTGGGGCATTTTAATTTTTTAATCGTGCGGCTTAAATTGATGACATTGACTGTCTAATGGCGATGTTAAAGGCCATCATAGCAGAAATGATGCATAAAACAAATTACAAACCGTATAACAAGAAGGTTTATGACGGAACCTGCTGGTCCCATGGTGTATTCTGATCCCGCTGAATTTTTTCGGATTTGGCGGATGAGGGTTTATTTTTATGGACAAGGCGGTCTGTGCTTTGATAAACTTTTGAAAAGTTAAAATATCGTTAAATCGGATATATGTGATCGACCGGCAGGATGAACTATCAGGAGATCAATTCTTTGAATCAGCACACGTCCTTTCGAGCCTCAAAACTGTTTTTTGACAAGCGCGACCACTACCTGCTGAGTATTGTTAACGACATGTTATCTGGTGAACCGTCACAGCTCAATGATCAGCGGCGATTTTTTCATTATTTCCATCCCCGCGGCATCAAGGAAATGGCGGAATCCAAAGGGCTTCGAATTGCGTATGCGGTCATTCATTTGCTGGCATCCCTTGAGCGCGGTCAGATTGAAAACCGCCTAAACGCACTTCGTGCCCTCAGGGATGAAGTTCTGTGTAGCGCGGACCAGGGGCTTAAGAAAAACACGGCACGGGTGCTGCTGGAGATAATGAAGGAACTGGTGCGGGCGCATGGAGATTATGCGCGGCAGCTGAAATTGGCCCGGGATTTTTCTATTGTCGCATCCGGAAAACCCAGAATTGTGCGGGACTACCTGGAACGGTATCATTTGTTGGAAATGCCGGAAGAATGGAACCAGCTTGCCTTTGATGATCATGTTCACGATGCCAATACCAAAGGCCGGAAGTCGGCCACCCACCTGATTATGGATGCGTGGATAAAGGGCATTCGTCGTCTGCGCGTCATCTATTATAATTTTATCCGGCCCGAAACGGCAGCCGAGTTGATGGAAGCCGCTGCCACCATGGGGATTATGGTGCGTGTCGGCATTGAATTTTCAGCTACCTTCTACGGGGGGTTTGCCGAGATTATATGGGTGCCGAGGGGGTTTACCGATTCAAGGGCTTTTCTTCGTTTCCTGGAAGAAGAACCGGTCCGGGCGTTCATGAACAACGGACGGGCCGTGTCTGATCATCATCAGGATTATGTGATGGCAATTTTTGATGCGTTCAATGAACATCATCGGCCAGCCATTAACCGGGAATTGGAAATTAATCTGCCCATGCTTGATTCGGAGCGTTTTTACAAGTTCGTGGGCCTGGGCCAGGCGTCTATGCTTCATCTGGCGAAATTCATTCATGAACAGCTGTTGCCGCTTTTAACGGAAAATATTAGGCGGTTGCGGGAACAATATGAAAAGGCGGATGTCGATGAACAGGAACGTATAGCGGCGCTGGTTGTCAAAATGAACCTCCTGACAGTGGACACCGTGCATGAACGGTTTTTAAAGCCCGAGCAGAATCCATCGGTCCCGGATATCAACAAAACCTGCACCATCACTCCGATTCCCTTACTGATGCAGCTTTCCCCCTGCGAGCTTATCACGCGGCTGGCCGAACTGCATTCAGGATATCGTATTACCCTGAACCTGACCCACCTTAAAGTAGAAGATGTCCTGGAGATGCTTTATAATTGTAATGGCAGGATCACCCGGCTTGAAATTTTTAATCTCAAGGATTACTCCGACTGCAAGGTGGATCATATTCCTGCGATTCACCGGCTTCAGCAGAGCCTGAATGACGGCAATGTGATTCAGATTAAGCAGATGATCCTGGAAATCATTGACCGGATGAAAATTCAGGGTGATCCCATTGCGCGGGCACGGGTTCCCAAATTCAAAAAAATACTGACAGACATTGAAACATTGAAAAATATGTACCGGGTCAAACCATTGAAGCCCAGGGTGGGGAGTGATTCCACCGGTCATATCGACCGGCTTTTCGGAATGGGGCTGGTGGTTATGGATTCTCTGCCCGTTCATGTACAGAAAAAAATTGAAAATGACGCCGGTTCCTCCCGGCTGATTATTCCATTTCATATTGATACGTCGCTGCGTCGTATTTATTCCTTTGCCGATGACACAAAAGGCCGGTTTGAAAGTTTTTTGCGCGGTATTCGGAAAATTCCGGGGTTTCGATTTGTCGGAATCCGTTGCACCCAGGAATGGGTTGCCCATGAAGATTCCACGGCTATGGTGGATCATGGGAATATTGTGACCATGGGGGGGCATCACGGGGACAATACCAATCATTTGACGCTTATTCCGCCGGATGCGGAGCCGGAGAAGGTGCGTTATTCATGGCGTTATGTTCATCCGGTACTACAGAATATCATAAAAGTCTTCATTGGGTTTGTTCCGGCATTTCTGACATTTTTGTTGACCCATGACTGGTGGGTTTTAATATATTTTGGGGCATTTATCTGGTTCGGCATTACCGGACTGCGCAATATTGTGCAATCCGTTATCGGCGGCGGCGGCATCCGGCGTTCGTCGTTAATGAAATGGAATGATTTTGTCAGCTGGGACCGGCTGTCGGACTCGTTGTTTTATACCGGTTTTTCCGTTCCCCTGTTGGATTATCTGGTCAAAACACTTCTGTTGCAGCGTGGGCTGGGGATTACCACCGCCACCAGTCCGGTATTGCTTTATGCCATCATGGCCCTGGTCAACGGGGTTTACCTGACCAGTCACAATCTGTTTCGGGGGCTGCCGAAAAAAGCCGCATACGGCAATTTTTTCCGCAGCGTGTTTTCCATTCCCGTGGCGTTCGCGTTTAACGCGCTGATCGGCGGGTTGCTGGGGATTTTTGGTGCCGCAAATGTCGCCGGTATTCTGCAAAGCTGGGCGGCGGTGATTTCAAAGGCGGCATCAGATTGTGTGGCCGGTTTTATCGAGGGGTCCGTGGATCGGACCAATAATGTCAAAAACCGGTTAAAAGATTATCGGCAGAAGCTGGATCAGTTTCTGGACTGTTATGCCCGTCTGGAAATTCTGTTTCCTGAAACCGATGTTTATGATCTCCTTGACCAGCCGAAGGAGTGGCTGGCTGAGGCAACCCCGGAGGCCCAGGATCAGATTATGGTTTTAATCATCAATGCGTTGGATCTGCTTTATTTTTGGATGTATCAGCCCCGGGCCCGGACAGCTTTTTCAAACCTGTTGTGCCGGATGGAGATTGATGAACGCCGGATACTGATCAAGGCCCAGTCGGTTTTAAAGATGGAGCGGGAAATCAGCCAGATGTTTATTGATGGAATTGCGGGCCGCAATTTTTCCAAGCCGCTGGCATTTTACTTAAACCGCTCAAAGGGATATCTGAAATCGATCGATAAGCTGGACA
>JAGGYV010000113.1 GCA_021162325.1 Desulfobacteraceae bacterium
CATTAACGGTGAAGACCGATTCCGGCAACGGGTTTGTCAATATACGGTTTGCGGATACGGGTGTCGGAATAGCAGAAGGTAATCTCAGCAAAATATTCGACAGTTTTTTTACCACCAAATCCAGCGTCAAAGGTGTGGGGCTCGGCCTGTCTGTTTGCTATGGTTTCATCAAAGACCATGGTGGGGATATCAAGGTGGAAAGCACACCGGGGGCGGGCACGCAGTTTACCATTTTTTTGCCGATTTATAAGGAAGGGGATTGAGGTTGTTCTCGTTGAAATGTCTGATGGCTTGGTTCACTCGTTTAAAATCTGGTGAACGATTTCAAGCATTGTATTTAACGGATACGGTTTTTGAAGGAAATGAAATTGTTTTTGTGCAATGGCGTCCGGCCGGGATTTTTCTTCGGTGTACCCGCTGGAGAGCAGTACTTTAATCGCCGGCTTTTTGTTGATTATTTTTTCGGCAAAATCAATGCCGTTTCCATCCGGCAAAATCACGTCACTAAAAATTAATTCGAATTTTTCACCTTTCTGCCCAATGAGTTTTTCAGCTTCCGCAATGGTTGATGCCTCCCAAACATTGTAACCGTTTTCCGTCAGAGCGGTTTCAACAACTTCACGGACATCGGCCTGGTCTTCAATCAGTAGAATTCGCTGCTGGCTTCCAGAATACAGATCGAATACAGGGTTTTCTTTGCTGTTTTTAGCGATGCCTACCGGTGAAGACGGCTCCTGTGAAACCGGCAGGTAAATATTAAATGTCGTCCCATGGCCGGGTTCACTATAGACATTAATCCACCCTTTATGCTGTTTGACCACGCCGTATACCACGGATAATCCGAGTCCGGTTCCCCGACCGATCTCTTTGCTGGAAAAAAACGGATTAAAAATTTTGTCCACTGTTTTTGAATCCATTCCGGAACCGGAGTCTTCAACTGTCAGGCAGACAAATTCTCCTGGAAAAGAATTGGGTATTTGATGGGTATCTGTTTGATCAACAGAGGCATTGGCAGTCTTCAGATATAGATTTCCCCCTTTGGGCATGGCATCTCTGGCATTGACCGCCAGGTTCATGATAACTTGTTCCATCTGTCCGAAATCAGCAGTAACCTGTTTTAAGTCCGGGGAAAGCCGGATAATTAATTGAATATTTTCACTAATCAGCCGCTGTAGCATTATTTTGATATTTGAGATAACATTATTTAAGTTAATGGCTTTCATTTCAAGCATTTGGGATCTGCCAAAAGCAAGCAGCTGGTTGGTTAGCGCGGCAGACAATTCTGCTGCATGTTTGATGTGGGCAATATTTTTTTTAATGTTGTCCGGGATATTGCTTTTCATGTTGATCAGGTCAACCGAACCGATAATAGTTGTCAGGTAATTGTTGAAATCATGTGCAACGCCCCCGGCAAGGGTGCCGATGGCCTCCAGTTTTTGGGAATGAAGCAGCTGGGCCTGTGCCAGTTCTTTTTCTTTTTCTGCTTTTTTAAGATCTGTGACATCGGTCACAATCCCCAGAAACCCTGAAAATTCACCATTGTCATCATAGAGGGGTTTGGGAGAGACGATTGTTGATAATAGGTTACCGTTTTTTGATATCCAGTCGATTTCAAATATATGGCGATCCAGATCCAGCCAGTTCATCACTTCCGCTTCAAGTTTTTCCTGGTTTTTTTCGTCTAAAAAATCAATCGCCGGCTGACCGATGATTTCATCGGCACTGTACCCGGACATCCGGCAGAGGGCCGGGTTGACATATGTGACATGGAGTTCCGGACTGATGATTGTCAGGCCGTCATTCATGGCTTCAACCAGTTTTTGGTATTGTTCGCGCTGCTGCCGGGCCTTTTTTTCCGCCACCAGGGTTGCTTCGAAAAAAATGGCGTTTTCCAGGCAGTTCGCCGTTTGGGTGGAAAGCATCGTAATCATTTCAAGCCGTTCCGGCGTGAAGACATTGGGGGTGAGGTTGTTTTCCAGGTAGAGAAGGCCGATGGTGTGCTGCTGGCGGATAAGCGGCAGGCAAAGAACGGATCGGATCGAATTTTGCCGGATATACGGATCCCGGATAAACCGGTTATTCTTCTGAGCATCATCTATTACGATCGGTGTTCCGGTTCGTTTTGTGTAATTGATAATACCGGCACAAAGATCGGCACTCTCCGCAATCGGAATAGACGATAGAACATCAATTTTTTCCATTTTGACATTTGCCACGGCATCAATCACCAGCCGGTCTTCCCGATTCAGGATCAGCATGGCTTTTTCCGCACCGGAGTTTTCCATGATAACCCGCATCAGCGTAACCAGCAGTTTGTTCAGTTGTATTTCACTGGATATCGTTTGGGACATTTTTATAAATGCGGATATATCCAGTCGATCTTTGCCTTTTGGTAAAGACGATGTAGACAATACTTCCGGGGTGGCGGCCGCCGTCTGTTTTTCAGGAACCATCGCCAGGAGCTCCCCATATTTTTCTTCCAAATGGCATACCTTGGCATGTGCCCCCCAGTTTTTATAAAGCTCACGGGTTTCAGCCATATACGAGGCGGCAAAATCTTCAATGTCTTGGTCAAGATAAAATCCGGCCAGGCATTCACAGGCAAGCGCGGCTTCCTGAAAGTATTCGTTTTCCCTGGCACCTTTTATAGCCTTTTTATAAAATGCCCTGGCGTCTTTGTCCCGGCCTTTGATCCGGGCGATTTCGGCTTCCACCAGATGATATTTGTGCAGAAAGTTTTCCGGGGCATGATCAGCCCACTTTTTCATCTTTTTTTGATTTCGCGTCACCCGAAAAAGTATTTTTTGTTTTAACAGCCACCCAGCCTGGGGATAATAACCGATGCGGGCAAGGGAGTCATAAAAAAAGGACACTGCATATATCAAGGCACCAATGATACCGGCATTGAAAGCGGTCATGCGTTGGGTCGCTTCAAAAGCCGCCGTGTAGTTAGCAAAAAGATAATTTAAGACCACTTTGTGAAAAAATAAGTGAAAAAGCGTGGTTTGATCATTGGCATTTTCATGAATTGGCAGCATATCGATTTCATTATAGGCCTCTCCAATTAATTTTACGGTTCCACCGTTTGTATCCTGGAGATTACGCACTGCTTGCTGAAAAATACGGGTCACATACAGGTCGGATACCTGATCAAGCCGGTTTATGCTTTCCCTGTTTTTTTCAAGCTCAATATTCAGTTTATCCAGGGGCATTGCCAGCAGGAACTGAGTGTTCCCGCGAACCATCAGCGCATGGCTGGCAAATTCGATATCCCCATGCTCCAGTCCAATATGACAAGCTTCCAAAAGCGGCTCAACGACGTTTTTGGCAGGCTCTTTCCAATGTCGGATAAAGGTGTTGAGCGCCATCATGGTTCGGGATTTATATTTGGGGGTATTCATCTGGTCCAGAAGTTTCAGCGCCATCTGTCCGTAGCTGTAACCCGTATCAATGTCGCCAAGTGTGCACAGGATAAATCCGTATCCGGCATAAATATAAGGTGAAAATTCCGTGTTGCCGTGCCTGGCAAATACCCGCATCAACCGGAATATAATCAAGGGCAGTAAATTCGGGGTGGTCCAGTAGGCAGTAGACATAATGGTGGCCATCACGTCCACCTGGGCCTGTGTCACCGGGTCTGTCATCTGCGGCAGATCCGGAAAATCATCCGGTTGTTTGTTTCTAAGATAAATTTTTGTTCGAATTAACGCTGCTATAATATGTAGTTGTGTGGGGTTGTTCGGAAACGAAATACCCAGCGTTTTTAATACCGAAAGTCCGGTCATTATTACGTCATCAAGTTTGTTCTGCGCCATCAAAGCATGGAGCTGCACGATACGGGCGTTAATCGTATCATTTACAGTTCGGGCATGGCTGAAGATAATTTCGGTGAGACGGTGCATTTTATTATAGTCGGTGGTGAGGTAGGCGGTTTCTGCACAGCTGTTATAAAGGGCAAGTGTCAGGTCATATTCGGTCTTCCAGTATGAGGCGGGAGGCTCTTTGTCGATTGCAGCGGCGGCAAGAAATTCAATTCCGGATTTAAAATAATAAAAGGCGGATTCAAAAGCGGCTGATGCCATGGCTTTTTCACCGGCCCGGCGGTTTAAGCGGGCTGTGCGGATCTGTTCATCCGCAGAGGAGATCAATTCCCGTGCAATATTAAAATGGTTGGCAATATCGATAATATTTTCATCAAGTTGTTTTTCCGGCTTGTTTTGCAGCAGGAACCTGCCGATCTGTTGGTGGGTTTCGATTCTTTCGTCTTTTGTAAATAATTGATAGACCCCTTCCCGAATCCGGTCATGGGAAAAAATTCCGGTATCTGCTTTAAAGAAGATCAGGCCCTTATCAACGGCTGTGGCAAGTTCGGCAACCGCTGTTTTTAAAGAAATGCCATGGACAGCCGCTACATCAGCTAAGTGAAATCGGTTGCCGTAACAGGCACCGACTTTGATAATATCCCGTGTGGCAACCGGCAGGGCGATAATTTTTTCAGCCATGAAATCAACAATATTATTGGTCACCCGGATATCGGCAATCCTTTCCATATCCCAGATCAGGCCGGATTCCGGGTTTAATGTCAGGGCTTTTTTTTCATACAGCGTTTTTAAAAATTGTTGGATAAAAAATGGGTTCCCCCCGGTTTTGCGATGGATGATTTCAGCGACTTCCTGTGATGAAGTGTCATCGCCCCGCAACAGGTCAGTAATCATCTGTCTGACATTATCCAATGAAAGCGGGAGCAGGGAAATGGTGTTGATCTGCGCATTGTTTTTTTTGGCCAGGTCAAGGGCGCGCATCAGAGGGTGAGACTCATCGACCTCATTGTCCCGAAAGGCACCGATAATAAAGAGGTGCCGAATGTCCGGTTCTGAGGACAGCATCCGAATGAAACTCAGGCTTGCGATGTCCGCCCATTGCAGGTCATCAACAAAAATTATCATGGGATGTTTTTTTGTGGCACAGACCTTGAGGAATTTTGTGAATATATAGTTAATTCTAAGATGTGCAGCATCGGTTCCGAGGGGTGTAAGCTCCGGTTGCCGGCCGATAATGTGCTCAAATTCCGGAATCAGGTCAATGATCAGTCGGCTGCCCGAACCAATAGCTGCAAGAATACCGGTTTGCCATTCATTAATCTGGTCGTCGGGTTCACATAATATTTTTCTTGCAAGATCGTCAAGTGCCTGAATAATCGGATAATATGGGATGTCCCGTTTGTACTGTTCGGCTTTGCCGCAAATGAAATAGGCCCGTTTGGCAACAACGGGTTTCTGGATTTCATTGATCAGTGACGTTTTTCCGATACCGGGCCGGCCTTTGACCATTAACAGTTCATTCCCTCCGGTTGCCGCCCGTTCAAAAGCAGCCATCAGAACTTTTGTTTCCGTTTCCCGGCCGAAAAGTTTTTCAGGGATTTGGAGGCCCGGGACAATATCCCGGGATCCTAAGTCAAATGCAGGGATGTGATTATTTTTTTTCAACAGCTGAACACAATTTGTAAAGTCCGCCATTGCCCCGTAAGCGCTTTGGTATCGGTTTTCAACAGTTTTGGAAAGCAGCTTCATAACAATATTTGAGACCGCCTCAGGAACCGCTGGTAAGATATCTGTTGGTGCCGGCGGCTGGAGTGCGATGTGCGCATGGATGATTTCAATCGGATCATCGGATGAAAACGGCACAGAACCGGTTAACAGTTCATAAAAGAGAATTCCCAGGGCATAGAGATCCGCCCGGTGATCCACCGAACAGTTCATCCGGCCGGTCTGTTCCGGGGCCATATAGGGCAGAACGTCTTTAACCACCAAAGGGTCATAGATCTCGTCATGGATGCGGGTGATCAAGCCGGAAGCGCCGAAACCGCCGATCGTAATCCGGTCAGTGGCGTCATCGTACAATATGGCATCCGGTGTGATGGATTGATGGACGATCCCCTGACTATGGATATAGCCGAGTGTCCGGGTTAAAGTTACAGCCAGCTGCAAAAATGTATCGATATCTGTTTCACCGGGTATAAATTTTCTGTAAAAGGGATGAAAGGCAAACGCTTCTGTTACGATAGCAATGGAATTATTGTGATCAAATATATCATAGGTGTGGATGATATGCTGTTCATCAAGTGTTTTGATTTTTTCATATTCATGCTTAATTCGTGCGATTTCAGAAGGCGTTGCATGGGCAGCATCGATCAGTTCAATGGTGACAGCTGTCTCGGGATGATTGATGTTATAGGCATTGTAAAAAATTGACTTAAAGCGTTGGTGGCTTTTTTCAACGATACTGTAATCTCGGATAGTTTCCATAATACTCTGCTTTTATATATGCTCTGTTTCCATTAGGTGCGAAATAAGCAAATTCAGGGTAAGTCCGGTCGATGAAGTAAGTATAAAGGGGTCCATTTATGACCCACTTTAACGAGCTTTTTGAATGGTAAAGCGTTGCAATGAACCAAGAATGGAGGTGTTGTTGAACAAGTCCGGTGTCACCATTTTCCCCATCAGACAATTTTTACGCCTGTCTGCAATATTTTTTTTACAAAAGGATCATTTTTTGAGAAATCGTCAGGTGTGTAAGGCAAGGGTTCAATATCCGCACTTACCTCAAATTTATATTGCCGGATCTTTTTTCTATCATTGAAACGTATGCCCTCAAATTTATCTGAGACAAGCGCAATATCAATATCGCTCCACTTGTTATAATTTCCATCCACATAACTTCCAAATAGCACTGCCTGCTTAATTCGAAAACCATTTTTATTAAGGATATCAATATACTCCTTAACCTTATGTATTATTATATCCGGGATTTTAGCCATGATGCAAATTCCTCTATCTCTTGAAAATATTTTTTTGCGAATTCCTTTGTACAAAGCTTATAGAATTCACGTTTATATTCAGGATACTTCACTTCAAGATTAAAATCATTGACGGCTTCGTAAAAAGTCCAAATTCTGTGTTGCGCTGCATTCCTCGTTTCTTCAAAGTACGCTAAGTACGAATCATCACTCAGAATTTGCGCGCCTTGAATTTGAACTTTTATACTTTTCCGTCGGAATCCGACTTTTTACGGGACTATCAAATCATTGACCTCATCCAAAAAAACAATTTGTTCCTTTGATAGATTTATATCTACAGCCTCGGCTATTTTTAAGAGATTATGCGTTTTGGGAGGGATTTCATTCTTGTTATTGAGAACATAAAATGCCTTCAGAATCTTTTCCAATACCAAATGGCCTATGAATAAGCACCAATCATATTTTTCAGATAAAAAAAGGCTCTTCGCCGCATCCAAATCATTGTCCGCAGAGTCAAGCCAGTATTTTATGTGATCTTCAATTTTCATTGTTTTTTAAATACAATATACTAATTATCAAAAGGCAACAACAATTATTTCCATCAGGTGGAATCTTGTTCCTGAAGGCTTGTCCGTCTGTTATGGTTTTATCAAAGACCATGGCGGGGATATCAAGGTGGAAAGCACACCGGGGGAGGGTACGCAGTTTACCTTTCTTTGCCGATTCGGAAGTGTTCCCCCGGTGAGACCCCGGGACCGAGTCTATAAATAACGCCAAAATCGGCTCATTCTGTTGAAGTTATATAGAAGAAGGAAAAGGATTGAGGTTGATCTCTTCGTTAATCTTTTTTGGCGCGGGTCAGAAAATGAAAGTATTCCTGGACAAATTTTCCGGAAACGGTTTCCGCCAGCGTAAAGGATAATGCCCCGTTTTCAAGAAAAAAACCGGAAAAGGCAAAGAATACATTGCTGGAAAGAGTGAAAAGCATGTCATTGATTAAATCACGATTGATCAAATCTTCGGATACCCCATGCAGCCGGCATCTGATCGGTCGGTAGGGATAGAGGATACATTTTGAATCTTTGTTTAACGGGCATAAGATATTTTTTTGGCGATATGCATCAATCAGGATGTCATTGACTGACTGGTCGGTATTTTTATTTTTACATAAAAGACGCCGGAGGTCTTTTGCTTTTTTTGATATTTTGACTGCCTCCGAGATTACCTGAAGCCGTGTTTCACTGGTCAGGGTTTTATTGGTTTTGTTAATTAAATAAATAACTTCAATTAATTGCAGGTTAAAATAGTCAAAGCAGCAAGTCTGTATTTCGTGTCCGCAGCGGGCTTTTATCTTATCAGGTTTTTCAGAATTTTTGAGTTCCTCTTCTATTTTTTGGACCCATGCTTCATAATCAGCAAAATAAGGGCTTAAATCAACAGCCTGCCGGCTTTCAAGCGAGGGTTCCCTTGTTTTTAACGTGCCGGTTTTTTTGCCGTATTGTCTTAACAGTTTCCACTGGTCGTAATTGACCGGCGTTGCCCGTGAATGCTGTAATGTTTTGGATGATAACTTTAAACTCATTCCCCTTCTGAGAAAGTATGATGAGACAAATGTCCCGGTCCTTCCGATTCCGTGGCAACAATGGATTAGCGTTTTTTTACCCAAATAGATGGCCTCATCCAGCCAGGCCAGGGCTTTTTCCATCTCATCCATATCAGGGGCATGCTCGTCCGGGATGGGAAAATAATAAACCTCAAATCCGGATTTCATCTCGAGTTCATGCAAATCACAAAATTCCGCACACAGGTTGACAATCGCATCAATGCCGTGTCCTTTGATTGCGTCAAGTTCAACATATGACGTGGGGGCATAACCCACCGCCAGATGATCGGTTATCCAGGTTATCTGGTAAGCCGTTTTCCCTGGTTTGTCCTTTGATAATTGCTCGGCTAACCTTGATTGAAGATTCAATGCTTTGAATAATTTTTTTAGAAAACCGTTTCCGGGTGCAATTTTCATTTTTTTCTTTCTATGTTGTATTGATCAGAAGGCCAGGTTTTTTTCCCATCAAGTGATGTATTTCGTTACACTTCCCAGTACGATTTATCCCCCCGTCCAGCAAGGCGTTATTCTGAAGTTACTGAAGCAAAATGATACCTGCCGTTAAAAAATTCCTCAACATACTTTGAGACCATGTCACTGTCTTTGAGATACATATCCATTAATCTTGTGGCGCCAAGCAGCCGACCGATCATGTCCAGTTTCTGCATAATGATTTTTTTCTGCTCTCCTTTGAGTTCCGCATCTATCAGGTCGCTTCTCATGGATACTTTAAATCCCAGACGATCAAGAATTCCTTTGAGAAAATCCGCCCGTAACATCCGTTTGGTCATATCATCGCCGCCGCCTGAAAATCGGAATTGAATATAGTTATTTTCAGCCTGGTCACCACAGATGACATCAAGGATGACAAAATGGTAACCGAATTTAAGGTTCAGGTTCAGATAATCGTGAGAGATGACCGCGTAACTGGCCAGCATGGCCGATTCCGCGCTGATAATTCCGCCGCTCATCGCAATTTTATCATACTCTGCCCAGTTAAAATGCGTAAAATCTGACCAATGAATGCCTGGATGTTGCAACCCGTTTAATACGGCCATCATGGGGATGCTCTCCAGATCCGCCATTTCAACGGTTTTTTTATTATCCGTTTTTTTATTGGTTAATTCTTTATTGTCCGGGGCTTTTCGCAGCCCGCCACCGACATCCAGTACATAGAGAAGCATAGGGATGTCTGAGATTAATTTTTTCGAACCGCCTATTTTTCTCACCCGTTTTTCACCCAGAAGAAACATCTCCCGCATGGCCATTTCGTGGGCAAATCTGATAATATCGTGAAGAGACCGGACCCCATGGGATACAAAACACGGATCATGCGGATCAATGAGTTTTAATGGTGAAATAAAACTCATAATATATTTTAGTTTGCGCATAAACGGACTGGTTGCCATCAGGTCTCTTCTGGCACAGGGGCTATCCACCATGGATTGTACGATTCCGGAATATACCGTTCTGTCGTCTGAATATACAGTAACCTCCTTCCCATGTGGCAGGATCTCAGTGCCATTGCCGGTATTCACCAGGGTTGGAACGCCGAATTCACGGGCAACGGATGAAAAATGTCCGGCCTTACTCCCAATATCAGTGACCACCGCGCTGAGTTTGTCGATGACCTTGACATAGTGGGGTGACGCATTTCTGGCTACCAGCACGGCCCCTTGCGGAATTTTTTCAAGGTCTGATTCCCGTTCGACGTTGAACACCTTTCCCGCCCCAATCCCGGAACAGGCCATTTCTCCTCCGGAGACAAGAATGGGATTGGATACATCGTCAAAAAGACAATCTACAGGTTCTCTGCTTTTTTCTTCTTTTTTAAGCGGTCGTGATTGAAGGAGAAAAAGGCGTCCCTGCTGGTCTTTGCACCATTCAATGTCTTGTGCTTCCGTAAAAAATTTTTCAAGTTTGATACCCCATTCGGCCAGTTTCAGCGCGTTTTGCTCTTCAAGTGAGGGCAGGGCTTGTTTTTTTATAGGTATAGGAACAATCTCTGTCCCTCTATCTTTGGAAAAGACCATTTGTGTCGCCTGAATCCCGGGGGTTTTTTTGATGATCCGAGGCGTTTGTTGTTCTTGTAAACGGACGGTGATGGTGTCGGCGGATTGTTCACCGCCGACCAGGGATTCCCCCAGTCCCCAAATAGAGTGGATTTGCATGCAGCTTGAATTTGAATTTTCAAGTTCCCGTGTATAGATGATGCCGCTTGCCTCGGCATCGATCATTTCAAGGACCAGAACAGCCATGGGTGTTTCAATATCCGACAATCCGTAGCTGATTCTGTAAAACAGGGCGCTGGCACAATATTTACTGGCAATAACGGTTTTGTAGGCATTTAAGACCCCTTCTTTTCCTACATTTAAAACCGTCCGGTATTGTCCGGCAAATGATGACTCGGAATCTTCGGCTACTGCACTGCTGCGAAGCGCTAGCCGGATGTCGGATCCGTTGTCCCATTCAATGGAATCCATTGTTTGAAAAATTGCTTCTTCAATATCCGGGGGAATTTGTGCGTCCATGATTTTTTTTGTCAGTTGATCGGCGGCATTATCGATAGAGGCGATGGTGTCGACATCAATCTTTACCAGTATGTCATCAATGAATTTTCTGAGGTTATTAAATTCAATAAAGTAATAAAACGCATGGGTGGTGATAACAAATCCTTTGGGGATGGGCAGCGCAAGCTTTTGAGCGGCCATGGCCAGGTTTAGTGCCTTGTTGCCGGACATTACCGCATTATCGAGTGGGATTTCGTTTAAGGGGAGTGTAAACGGCGGAGAGAACTTGAACGCCGGCGGGGCCAGCATGAATTTTATATAGAAGTCGAATTTTTTAAAATAGTCTTTTAAATCAAGATAACGGGAAGGGCTCATTCTCCCCAGATCTTCTATGATACTGCCAACACATTTTGCAAAAGCGTCATATTTGTTTTCAATGACCTTAAAGTCGACTTTGGCATTACTATGATAAATTTCTTCCAGTTCCGCCATTAACTCATGGGCCTTTTTGTCCGCATTCAACAGGGATTTAAACGCCTCATATTTGTCCCTGAGAACGGTCCCTGGTGAAAAAACCTGGTAGGTCCAATGTTTAAACAAGTTGGTTAAATGCATGACGGAATTTTCCTGGCTTTTTTATACGATTAAGCGTTTAATACATTTGCAATCCTGTAAAAAGTCAGATTTAGGTGGCAAAGAAAAAAGTTTCAAATTCAAGGCGCACAAATTCTGAGGAATGAGGCGTAGCTTGCCTACTCCGCAGTGACGAAGAATGCAGTGCAACACAGAATTTGGACTTTTTACGAAGCCAGCACATTGGCCACTTTCTCCTCCAACTCCTCCTTGTCAATCGGCTTGACACAGTACTCGCTTGCCCCCAGGTTTAAAGATTCCCGGGCGGTTTCAAGGGTGGGATAGCCTGTCAGCATAATGGCCCGTATGGTCGGCGCTATTTTTTTCAGCTCTTCCAATACTTCAACACCACTCATTTTCTTTAGTTTAATATCTAAAATTGCCAGGTCGATGGTATGGGACCGTAAATAATTTAAAGCCTCTTCCTCTTCCGTAAAAGTAAAAACCTGGTGTCCTTTTTTTTGCAGAATCCTTTTGATCAGTATTGCCGCATCTAATACATCATCTAACACGAGTATGTCAGCCATTTTCTGACTCCTTTTTTCATTTCTGGCCATTTTCCGTTACAGTTTTTTTGTAAAAAATAAATTTCCACTTAATTATGTGCTGCCGGAAAGTGCCTCAATTATAAC
>JAGGYV010000017.1 GCA_021162325.1 Desulfobacteraceae bacterium
AGGATAAAGAGAAACCGCAACTCAAAAATTTGAAACGTACGCTCATGCCTGAAGATCTTTTGCCTATTGTATGTGACGAGTTTGATTGTGAGCATGACACAATTCTGCGGAAAGGGAAAAAGAGGAATATTGCCCGGGATGTGGCTATTTATCTTAGCCGTGAAATAACTGGAGAAAGTGGCGTTGCTTTAGGCCAGTATTTCGGCGGTATATCTGGAGCAGGTATTACCGTCAGATACCATTATATCACAAAAATAATTCAGAATGATAGCAGACTGAGAGGGCAGATTAACAGAATACGAAAGAAAATAATTAATAATTAAGATGCGACCCTGCCACGCTTTTATTTTTCTCGGTTTTTTGCAAATGCAGGGGAATTTGCCACATGTGGGACACGCCAACGGTGGTTCTTTTTCACATTCACAGGGAATTTTATGACATACCGGGCATTGCGTAACCACATGGGGCACAAAATCCAAAAAAGATCCTGTGTAAACGTTTGTGAACGAGATTAAATCATTTGATTCTCGTTGATGCCACACGAATCTTCTGATATATTAATACCCACTTCCAAACAACCCGTTCATAATGTTTGATATAATAGATAAATTATTTTTTAATACAGTGGCAGACAAACACCATGAAACATGTTTTATGATCCATCCCGATGATCTCACCAAATAATTATGCTCACTTAAACATCAACCGAGACGAAAGGAATTGACCAATGGCTGTTATTACCATTTCAAGACAATTCGGTGCTGGCGGCAAGACGTTAGGGGCAATGATTTCAGAAAAATTACACTACCGCTCTTTGGATGATCAGATTATCCAGGAAATTGCACGTCATGCAAAAGTTTCCAAAAAAACCGTCATTTCCATGGAACGGACTGCGGGCGGCACAATTTCCCGAATAATATCCAGTCTTCTTTCGCGTAACTATATGGACCGGCTGACAGGTGAGGCAAGAGGTTATATGGATGAGGAAATTTATATCCAAACCCTTTATGACGTCATGTTTAAACTGGCCTCCGAGAAAAATGTCATCCTAACGGGACGCGGCGGTCAGTATATTCTGGAAAATTTTGAAGATGCCTTTCACATCCTACTGATTGCGAATGAACAGGACCGCATTGACTTTATGCAGAAACATTACAATCTGACTGCCACAAAAGCCAGGGCCGCCGTCATGAGCGGCGAAAATCGACGGACCAATCTTTATCGTAAATTCGACAAAAAGGATTATAACGACCCGATTCATTACCACCTTGTCCTTAATATGAGCCGAATTCCTTTTGAAAAGGCAGTGGATCTGGTCTGCAACCTGGTAAAGGGGTAAACAATGTTATAAACCCCTCATCTACAAAGAGTCCTCTTACGTTAATGGCACTGGGGGTAAACTCGAATTTTTTGCGACGCCAGAAAAAAAAAGGGGTTGCAGTTATGTGCTGCAACCCCTTTGAATATTCTGGCAGAGGGTAAAGGATTCGAACCTTTGTTAACGGGACCAGAACCCGTCGTGATACCGCTACACTAACCCTCTTCAGGTAAAATGTGTCAATAACTTAGCAACGCCCGGCTGTCAAGTCAAATTTTTATTCTGCCTTTATTCTGTCCCCAGGGCTTTTTCCATCCATTGAACCGCATCATAAAGTCTTGAAATCACTTTTTCTTTACCCAAGGCAAGGATCATTTCAAAAATTCCGGGACTCACGGTTTTTCCGGTCAGGGCCACGCGTACCGGCTGGGCCACCTTACCGAATCCAAGCCCGGCATCTGCCATCACCTGCTTAAAAATATCTTCTAAATTTTTTTCATCAAATACCGCAAGCCCGGCGATGCCATCCGCCAGTTGCTTAATGGGACCGGTAAGATCCGGCTTCAGAAACTTGGCGGCTGCTTTTTCATCATATACCGGTTTTTCCTGAAAATAAAATACCGCCCCATCCGCCATTTCAATAAATGTTTTACTTCGCGGCTTAAGTGTTTCAATCACACCGTTTAAAAACTCACCCGGTTCAGTCTTAATACCTTTTGCTTCAAGAAACGGCATCAAATGAGGAACCAGAGATTCGGATGAGGCATTGCGGATATGTTCGGCATTTAATGCCAGCAGTTTTTCCGGGTTGAACACGCCGGCAGACCGGCCGATATGGTCAAGATTAAATTTTTCAATCAGTTCATTCCGGGTAAAAAATTCCTGATCCCCGTGGGACCAACCGAGACGGACCAGAAAATTCACCATCGCATCCGGATGATAGCCCATATCCCGGTATGCGGTTACAGCCATTGCACCATGCCGTTTGCTGAGACGGGATTTATCATGCCCGAGAACCATGGGGACATGCCCAAAATCAGGAATTTTTTCCCCCAGTGCCTGATAAAGCAGGATCTGCTTGGGCGTATTGCTGATATGATCATCACCGCGAATAATAAAATTGATATTCATGGTAATGTCATCCACCACCACCGCCAGATTATACATGGGAGACCCGTCACTGCGGGCAATAATAAAATCATCCAGCTCCGTGTTGGCAAAGGCAATGTTTCCTCGAATTTTATCTTCTATCACGGTGCTTCCGGTCAGCGGCGCTTTGAAACGGACCACTGCACCCGCTTCCCATTGAAGATTTTTCTCCCGGCAGGAACCGTCATATTTGGGCTTCCCGCCGCTTTTTTTGGCTTCTTCCCGCATCCTGTCCACCTGTTCCGGGGTGCAGGTGCAATAGTAAGCACTTCCGTCAGCAACCAGCCGGTCAATGTGTTCCTTATATATATCAAATCGTTTTGATTGAAAATAGGGTCCTTCATCCCAGTCAATTCCCAGCCATTCCATGGCTTCAAAAATAGCGTCAACGGATTCCTGGGTGGATCGCTGCAAATCCGTATCTTCAATGCGCAAAACAAACCGCCCATTCATATGCCGGGCATACAGCCAGTTAAAAATCGCCGTCCTGGCGCCCCCTAAATGAAGAGACCCTGTCGGGCTTGGGGGAAAACGGGTAATGATTGTGTTGTCCATTGATATCACCTTAAATTAAATAAATTATTGACGAATCTGTTCATCACTGGCAATTAGTAGCCTATCCTGACATTTTAAAAAGTTTCGAAGCTAACACAAAAGTTATGCAAATACAAGGAACAAAATATGGGATATCATCGAATTGACTTGACAAGATGTGCGATTTAACATACTAGTTTTAAAAATAAAATTCATTCTTAAATAAACAAATATTTATAAATTTCAATAATATAGGAGTCAGTTATGGCAGTACCAAAGCATAGAGTTTCAAAATCAAGACGTGACAAACGGCGAGCACATCAAAAAACAGGCGCACCCAGCGTGGCCACCTGTCCGGAATGCGGAGAGGCCAAACTTCCCCATTTCGCATGCCCGGGATGCGGTGTTTATAGAGGCCGGAATATAACAGAAGCATCTGAATAACTTCATCAAACCTTTTTATTCCCGAAATTGAAAGTAACAATCGCGCCAAAAACAAAAATCGGATTCCGATAGGCGACCGGCTCGCCGTCGGTTTGCCGGATATTTTTATATATTTTTATAAAACCGGATATCTTATAAAATATGACCAGCGACATCAAACGAACGATTGTTGTGACAGGCGGTTCCAAAGGTATCGGGCGAGCCATATGCAAAGCGTTTGCCGCTCCGGGCGTTGGCGTATATTTTAATTTCAATTCCCCGGAAACAACCGGTAAGGCTACGGCTGAAGACATATCCACAGCAGGAGGCATTGCTAAGGGCATTCGGGTGGATGTCGCCTCGGAAACCCAAGTCATTGATTTTTTTAACACTATTTTAGATGAAACCGGCAGAATCGATGTGCTGGTCAATAATGCGGGAATTACAAAAGACACCCTGTTGCTCCGAATGAAAGAAAAAGACTGGGATGATGTGATCCGTGTCAATTTAAAAGGCACGTTTAACTGCACAAAAACAGCCGCCAAATCGATGCTGAAACAGCGTTATGGCCGGATCATCAATATCACATCTATTGCCGGAGTAGCGGGAAACCCCGGCCAGGCGAACTATGCGGCTTCAAAAGCAGGAATTATCGGTCTGACTAAAACGGTGGCCAAAGAGCTTGGATCCCGCGGAATCACGGTAAACGCCATCGCACCCGGGTTTATACAAACGAATATGACCGCCGGGTTATCGGAAAAAACAGCGGCGGCCATTATTTCTCAAATACCTTTAGGCCGTGTCGGCATACCGGAAGACATTGCCGGGGTGGCTCTTTTTTTAGCTTCAAAAAACGCGGACTATATTACCGGACAAGTTATTCACGTTAATGGTGGAATGTATATCTAAATTAATGGAGAAAGCGTTATGAAAATTGAAGAAAAAGTTAAAAAACTGATTGCGGAAAAACTGGATGTTGACATCAGCGACGTTGTTCCGGAAGCATCACTCATTGATGACCTCGGCGCAGATTCACTTGCGATTGTTGAATTAATCATGACCATGGAAGAAGAATTCGACATCGAAGTTCCGGATGAAGACGCTGAAAAACTGGCAACTGTCAAAGAGGCAATCGCTTATATCATCGAAAAATCATAAAATCCGACCCATTGCATATCGGAATCGGAACAGATATCAAGGACAAATAATTTTATGGAAAGCACAGCGCCAATTGTTATGGGAAGCGATCATGCCGGTTATGCATTAAAAGAATTTATCAAAAAATACCTGACCGTCTCAACTTTTGACGTTGAAGATTGCGGCACATTCAGCGAAGAATCCGTCGACTATCCAGACTTCGGCATTGCCGTTGCCGAAAAAATTGCTTCCGGGGATTTTGATCGCGGAATTCTGATTTGCGGAACCGGGTTGGGCATGTCCATGGTGGCCAACCGTTTCAAAAACGTACGGGCGGCGTTGTGCAGTGACCTTTTCGCGGCGATTATGAGCCGACGTCACAATGACGCCAATCTCCTTGTTTTGGGCGGAAGGGTAACCGGTACGGAACTCGCTAAAGAAATCGTACGCGTCTGGCTTGAAACACCCTTTGAGGGTGGACGACACAAAAAGCGAATTGAAAAATTCGACACAATAAAAAGAGACCTCATTTAAGCACCCGATACACTCTGAGGAGAATCTACTGTTGGATGTTCACGAAATTGAAAAAGTGGACCCGGAAATTGCATCCGCAATCTCCCGGGAATATGATCGACAAAAAAACACATTGGAACTGATTGCATCTGAGAACATTGCCGGCCCGGCGGTCATGGCTGCCCAGGCCAGTGTGATGACGAACAAATACGCCGAAGGATATCCCGACAAAAGATATTACGGCGGTTGCGAGAATGTTGATATCGCAGAGGCAAAGGCCATTGAACGCGCAAAATCATTGTTTGGGGCGGATTATGCGAATGTTCAGCCGCATTCGGGCTCCCAGGCCAATATGGCCGTTTATTTTGCACTCTTAGAACCCGGCGATACAATTTTTGGAATGGATCTGTCCCATGGCGGGCACCTGACTCATGGTGCGGCGGCCAGTTTTTCAGGCAAATTGTTTAACTTTATTCATTACGGCGTGGCAAAAGAGACCGGCACCATTGATTATGACCGGCTGGCCGAACTGGCAAAAGAACATCAGCCAAAAATGATCGTGGCCGGGGCCAGTGCCTATCCCCGATTTATTGATTTTAAAGTATTCAGCGATATTGCCAAGTCAGTGAACGCATACCTGATGGTTGACATGGCCCACATTGCCGGCCTGGTGGCCGGGGGGGTGCATCCCTCGCCAATACCGTATGCGGACGTTGTCACCTCAACCACCCATAAGACATTACGAGGCCCTAGGGGCGGTTTGATTCTGGCCAATAAAAAACTGGGTAAAAAGTTAAATAAGGAAATTTTTCCCGGCATTCAGGGCGGCCCCCTGATGCATGTCATTGCAGCCAAAGCCGTATCCTTTAAACTGGCATTAGACGATTCGTTCAAGGTGTATCAGAAGCAGATTGTTAAAAATGCGGCCACGCTTGCCGATTTTTTAATGAATAACGATATTTCCCTGGTATCCAACGGGACCGACAACCACATGATGCTGGTTGATTTAAGCAATCTGAATATCACGGGAAAAGAAGCAGAGCAGAAACTGGAACACGCCGGGATCACCGTTAATAAAAATACCATTCCATTTGATATACAAAGTCCTTTTATTACCAGCGGTATTCGCATCGGCACACCGGCAGTCACCACACGGGGGATGAAAGAAGAAGAGATGAAGCGGATCGGCGGATTTATCGTGGATGTCTTAAAGCAACCGGATAATGAAGAGGTGATCGGCCGGGTTAAAGAAAACGTCACTAAACTATGTGCCGGTTTTCCACTTTATCCTGAAACCGAATAAGCCGGACCCGAATAAGCCGGAGACCGAAAAAAAATCGATAAAAACAATAACCGGTTCTCACATAATCGGAGGAGCATAAAATCTATGACCGGCGACCAACGTCCTTCCTGGGAAAAATATTTCATGGACATCGCCCTTCTGGTGGCCAGACGCTCCACCTGTCTAAGACGGGCTGTTGGCGCACTGATCGTCAAGGACAAACGCATCCTTGCCACCGGTTATAACGGCGCCCCCAGCGGTATCCGTCATTGCGAAGAAGTCGGTTGTCTCCGGGAAACCATGAATATCAAATCCGGCCAGCGGCATGAACTCTGCCGGGGCATTCATGCGGAGCAGAATGCCATCATCCAGGCGGCATATCACGGTGTTCAAATCAAAGGTGCCAGTTTATACTGTACCAACCTACCCTGTTCCATATGCACCAAAATGATTATCAACGCCGGCATTAAAAAAATTTATTATCAGGAAGGCTATGCAGACGAACTGTCCAGGGACTTGCTGGCAGAATCAGGATTAGAGGTGATACAACTCGGTAGCTCTTAACAATACAGCATCCCCCGTTTAATTGAGATATAAAAGGATGGCAGAATATGAAATGCCCCTATTGCCGCGAGAACAACAACAAAGTGATCGATTCCAGACTCAGCAAGGACGGCAATGCGATTCGCAGACGCCGAGAATGTATATCCTGCGAGCGGCGCTTTACCACCTATGAGACCATTGAAGATATCCCGCTCATGATTATTAAAAAGGACAAACGCCGGGAAGTTTTCAGCCGGGACAAGGTTCGTTCGGGTCTTCAGAAAGCCTGTGAAAAACGAGAGATCAGCATGAATGTAATCGAATTATATGTTGAAGAACTGGAACGGGACCTGAGAGAATCGGAAGCAAAGGAAATTCCATCCACCATTATCGGAGAAAAAATGATGAAAATTCTCCACAGCCTTGACAAAGTCGCCTATGTGCGGTTTGCTTCTGTGTATCGGGATTTCAAAGATGTCACTGATTTTGAGAATGAACTTAAAACATTAAAATAAATATCACTGCGTTCCCAAGTTAATTTATTAATTAATTTACTTAAGAAATAATTTGAAATTTATTTAAATGGTTTCGCAGAAAATTTTGCGAAACCATTATATTTTGAACAAACGAAACTGAGAATCATGAACGACCGTCATTATATGAAAATCGCATTGGAACTGGCAGCCCGGGGAAAGGGATATACATCCCCGAATCCCATGGTCGGTGCGGTTGTGGTTAAAGCGGGGAAAATTGTCGGCAAGGGATGGCATGAACAAGTCGGTGGTCCCCATGCCGAGGTCAACGCCATTGATGACGCGGGAGACCTTGCCGCCGGCAGTACGATTTATGTGACATTAGAACCCTGCAATCACCAGGGGCGGACCCCGCCCTGCACTAAAAAAATTATTTCCGCCGGTATTAAACATGTTGTTATGGCGATGAAAGATCCGAATCCGGATGTCAGCGGCGGCGGCGGCGAATTTTTAAACCAGAATGGCGTCACCGTGGAATCCGGTGTCTGTGAAGCTGAAGCACGGCGCTTAAATGAAAGCTTTATCAAATATATCAGTACAAAACGACCATTTGTGACATTAAAATGCGCGGCAACACTAGATGGCCGGATGGCCACACGAACAGGGGATTCAAAATGGGTCACCGGAGAATTATCCCGAAAATACGTTCATGAACTGCGCCACGGAGTGGATGCAATCATGGTCGGGAACAATACGGTAAAATCAGATAACCCCAGCCTGACAACACGCTTAGACGATAAACAAGGATTGGATCCCATCCGGATTGTTTTGGATACACAGCTATCCATTCCAAAAGATTCAAAGTTATTGCAGATCCCCTCAGGCTCTGATACGTTAATTATTACAGGCAATTCGAAACCATCTGCAAAACGGGATGCCATTTTACAAATGGGTGTTAAAATTATTGACGCAGCGCTTAAAGACGACCGGATTGACCTGGATGCCCTGATGGATCAATTGGGGAAAAGGGGAATCACCAATCTTCTGATTGAAGGCGGCGCGCAGGTCGCGGCATCCGCTTTGCAAGCGAAAATTGTGAATAAAATCATTTTTTTTTACGCGCCCAGGATTCTGGGCGGCGACGATGGTGTTCCCATGTGCAGCGGTGCCGGACCGGAACTGATGGCCGACAGTATCCCGGTCAGAGATATAACCGTCCGTCAGTTCGATAATGATATAATGATTGAAGGATATTTAAGCTGATATGTTTACAGGCATCATAGAAGGCTTGGGAAAAATAACCGGTATCCGCCCGGCCGGTGAGGGCAAACGGCTCGCCCTTAATGCGGAGTTCCCTTTAGAGGGTTCTAAAATCGGCGACAGCATTGCTGTCAACGGGGCCTGCCTGACCGCAGTCATGATTTCGAAATCACGGTTTGAAGTGGATGTATCACCGGAAACCCTTGATAAAACGACGTTGAAAAATATTAGAATCAATGAGCGTGTCAATATCGAACGGGCATTGCGATTATCGGACCGAATAGACGGCCATCTGGTATCCGGCCACATTGATGGTACCGCCCGAATTACCCACAAGACCCGACAGGCAAACGCTATTTTAATCGGATTCTCTGTTGGTCAATCCCTGGCCCGTTACATGATAGCCAAAGGGTCTGTTGCCATCGACGGTATCAGCCTGACCATCAACGGCTGCGACGAGCAAAGCTTTGAAGTCAGCATCATTCCCCATACCGCCGAAACAACGACCATCGGAATAAAGAACGTCGGCGATACGGTAAACATTGAAACCGATATGATCGGTAAATATGTAGAGAAATTTCTCACAAACGAAAAAGATCCAATAAAAAATAATACCGGAAAAAAACCGGTCGATATGGAATTTTTATTGAAAACCGGATTTATTTAAACCATAAGAAATAAATAATATTAATCAAATTCAAAACATCGGCGATTAATGTCTTCGCCTCTTTTCGATGTTTGAATATAATAAAGGAGAATAAGGGTAACATGGCACATTTAAGCATAGAAGAAGCAATTAAAGATATCCACGAAGGGAAAATGGTTATTCTGGTGGATGATGAAGACCGGGAAAACGAAGGAGACCTCACCATTGCGGCTGAAGCCGTCACGCCGGAAATCATTAATTTTATGGCCACTCACGGCCGGGGGTTGATCTGCCTGTCGTTAACAGCAGATATGGTTAAAAAACTCGACCTGCCGATGATGGTCAACGATAATACGTCTCAATTTAAAACCGGTTTTACCGTATCCATCGAAGCAAGACACGGTGTGACGACCGGCATTTCCACTGCTGACCGGGCCACAACGATTCAAACCGCTATTGCCGATGATGCCAGGCCGGAAGATATTGCCCGACCGGGTCATATTTTTCCTTTGCGCGCCCGAAGAGGCGGCGTAATGGTTCGTACCGGCCAGACAGAAGGCTCTGTTGACCTGGCAAGACTTGCCGGATGCAAGCCTGCGGGCGTTATTTGTGAAATAATGGATGAAGACGGAACCATGGCCAGAATGCCGTCTCTGGAAAAATTTTCCGAAAAACACGACATCGGAATCTGTACCATTGCTGATTTGATCGCATATCGGATGAGAACGGAATCCTTTGTTCACCGGGCCGTTGAAGCGAACGTCCCCACCACCCATGCCGGAAAATTCAAAGTCATTGTTTATGAAAATGATCTGGAAAATTTTCAGCATATTGCCCTGGTTAAAGGAGACATTGACCCGGAAAAATCGATTCTGGTTCGGGTCCATTCGGAATGTCTGACCGGTGATATTTTCGGTTCCCTCCGGTGCGACTGTGGTGAACAGCTTGGCCGGGCCATGCAAATGATGGAAGAAGAAGGAAGCGGCGTTCTTCTCTATGTGCGGCAGGAAGGCCGCGGTATCGGGTTGGTCAACAAATTGAAAGCTTATAATCTTCAGGATGAAGGGTATGATACGGTTGAAGCCAATAAAAAACTCGGATTCAAGGCCGACTTAAGGGATTATGGCGTCGGTGCCCAGGTTCTGGCTGATCTGGGGGTCAAAAAAATGCGGCTGATCACCAATAATCCCAAAAAAATCGTTGGCCTGGAAGGGTATGGCATCAGCGTGGTTGAAAGGGTTCCCATTCAGACGGAACCGACCGATCAAAACCGGTGCTATCTCGAATGCAAGCGATTAAAAATGGGACATTACCTAAATGTTGACACAACCCCATAACTAGTGCCCGACCGATAACCGCCAATTTTTTCAGTTTCGGCGTTGGGCTAAAATTTTAATCCTCAAAATACTCAATGTATGTCTATGGTTAAAATTTTAGCGCGCCTTGAACTTAAAAAAAATTTCAGGTTTTCGCTCAGACACTAAAAAAATCAAAGAGGAAAACCTATGTCAAAAATCATCGAAGGGAATCTACTTGCCGAAGGGAAACGGTTTGCCCTGATCGTGGGTCGTTTTAATGACTTTATCTCGGAAAAATTACTTAGCGGCGCACTCGATGCATTGATTCGGAGCGGTGCTAAAAATGAAAATATTGATATCGTAAAAGTTCCCGGTGCATTTGAAATTCCGCTGGCCGCAAAAAAACTGGCCCAAAAAAAATACGATGCCATCATTTGCCTGGGCGCTGTCATTCGCGGGGCCACCCCCCATTTTGACTATGTCAGCGCGGAAGTTTCAAAAGGGATTGCGACGGTGAGTTTAGATGCTGAAGTACCCGTTATTTTTGGTGTCATCACCACCGATACCATTGAACAGGCCATTGAACGGGCCGGAACCAAAGCCGGCAACAAAGGCTGGAGTGCCGCCATTGCCGCCATTGAAATGGCCAACCTGATGAGCGCAATCGAGGCACACAAATAACATTTATGGGAACTCGCCGCAAATCAAGAGAACTGGCGATGCAGGCACTTTTCTGCATAGATACGCTGAAAAATGAATCAGATGAATTATTGGAGGGGCTTTCCGGAATATTAAAACTGGCCCCTGATACGCAAAGATTTTACATGACGTTGATCAAAGGTGTCATTGATAATAAATCTCAGATTGATCAACTCATTGAACAATTTTCCAGCAACTGGAAAATAAACCGGATGGGCGGCGTGGATCGGAATATTCTTCGAATAGCTGCTTATGAACTGTTATACTGCCAGGATATACCACCGAAAGTATCGATCAACGAGGCGGTTGATATTGGCAAGCTATACGGCACAGAAGAATCCGGGTCGTTTATCAATGGAATTTTAGACGGTATTTACCAGCAGCAGATCTCTAAAAATAAAAATAAGGCAAAATCGGATTAATACGAAAACCCCTAACACTCGAAAGACAAGGAGTTTAATATTATGGAACAAAGAAAAGTATTGTTAACTGAAGATGAGATGCCCCGGCAATGGTATAATATTCTGGCTGATATAAAAATAAATCCGCCGCTGGGACCGGACGGCAATCCCGTCACCCCGGAGCAACTTGCCCCTGTATTTCCAATGAACCTGATCGAACAGGAAGTCAGTACCGAACGCTGGATTGATATCCCCGAACCGGTTCTGGATGCATTAAAAATATGGCGCCCGGCCCCGCTTGTCCGGGCCAGAAATCTTGAGAAAGCGTTGGGCACCCCTGCCAGAATATATTTTAAAAATGAAAGTTTAAGCCCCCCGGGAAGCCACAAACCGAATACAGCGATTCCCCAGGCTTATTATAATAAAGAGTTTGGTATCAAAAAAATCACCACGGAAACCGGTGCTGGCCAGTGGGGCAGCGCATTGTCCTTTGCATGCGCCCTGTTCGGCCTGGAATGCAAAATATATATGGTACGGATCAGTTTTGACCAAAAACCGTACCGGAAATCCATGATGGCCACCTGGGGCGGAAAATGTATCCCCAGCCCAAGTCCTTATACAAAAGCCGGCCGCGACGCTTTGGAGCGTGATCCGAACATGCCGGGCAGCTTAGGAATCGCCATCAGCGAAGCCATTGAAGAAGCGGTATCCGATGAAAGCGGCCAAACCAGATATTCCCTGGGCAGTGTTCTCAATCATGTCATGCTGCACCAGACCATCATCGGTCTGGAAGCAAAAAAACAGATGGAAAAAATCGGAGAATATCCGGATATTATTATCGGCTGTGCCGGCGGCGGAAGTAATTTTGCCGGGCTGACCTTTCCGTTTGTGCGTGATAAAATCAACGGTAAACAAATTGAAATATATCCCGTCGAACCTGCCGGATGCCCGACGTTGACCAAAGCCCCGTTTGTCTATGATCACGGGGATACGGCAAAATATACGCCGCTGCTGCCCATGCATAGCCTGGGCCATACATTTATGCCACCCCCATTTCATGCCGGTGGTCTGCGTTATCACGGCATGGCGCCCACTGTCAGCCAGCTGGTGGATGAAGGACTATTCACCCCAAGATCCGTTAAACAAAAAGAAGTTTTTGAGGCCGGCATTCTTGCCGCCCGCACTGAAGGTATCATTCCCGCCCCGGAAACCAACCATGCGCTGGCAACAGTTGTAGAAGAAGCCCAAAAAGCAAAAGAAGAAGGCAAGGAAAAAGTCATTCTGTTCAACTGGAGCGGTCATGGACTTATTGATCTTACGGCATATGATAACTATCTTGCCGGCAATATCAAAGACGTTGTGCTTTCAGACGAAGAAATTGCGAGTGCTGAAAAAATCTTTGCTGACTACCCGAAACCACAATCTTTGAAAAGCAAATAATTAAAGGAAACTGTTGAATGTCAGACCAACCGATAGAAGACCTGGAACGGCGCTGCCCGAGACTGGGCAGCCCCATTCCCTTTCGTTACTGCCTCATCAGCGGTGAGGATGATGCTATTTGCTGGAAAATTCTGGACTGCTGGTGGGAAACATTTGATGTGAAAAACTACCTGAAAACGAATATGCCGGAGGCTGTTTTCAATGAACTGATGGCCAAAGCGGACAAACCTGCGAATAAAGTCGGCAGTATCATCGATATCGTTGAAAAGGCAAAGCATAGGTAGAAGGTTATAAGGTAGAAGGCTGAAGTAAGAAGGTAAATTAGGTACTATGACCATACCCGCGGTTCATATTTAAACTGAAAAATCATAAATGGTTTAATTTGAACGGTGTGTAATAGTTGATACCTGTAAGAATCAGGTGATACACTTCAGCCTTCAGTCTTCAACCTATTTACCTTATATTAAATCATTTAATTTCTTAGGAGACACCCATTGATCATCAAAACACTCACCGTGGGACCAATTATGGCTAACTGCTTTATCCTGGGCTGTAAAAACACAAAATCAGCCGTGGTGATTGATCCGGGCGATGAGGCGGATAAAATTCTTATGGCGTTGGCTGAATCACAGCTGACGGTCAAATATATTATCAATACCCACGGCCATTTTGACCATGTTGGGGCCAATAAAAAAATAAAAGAGGTCACTGGCGCGGAAATCCTGATTCATGCCGCAGATGCCGATATGCTGGAACAGATATCTATGGCTTCTCAGGCTTTTGGAATGTCTGTGGAAAATTCTCCCCCGGCAGACCGGATGATTGGTGAAGGGGACCAAATCACATTTGGCGATATTACCTTAAATGTAATCCACACACCCGGACATTCTCCGGGTGGGATCGCCTTGTCAACTGATGGAATCGTTTTTGTAGGAGATTCCTTGTTTTACGGGTCTATCGGCCGGACGGATTTCCCGGGCGGTGACTATAACACCCTGATATCCAGCATTAAAAACAAACTGTTCCCCTTAGGTGATGAGGTGGTCGTGTATACGGGCCACGGTCCTGAGACCTCCATCGGCCAGGAAAAACGGATGAATCCATTTTTAAAATAATCCATTTTTAAAATAATATGGTTTTAAAATAATATGGTTTTAAAATAATATGGTTTTAAAATAATATGGATATCCACTTTAATTAATTTTCCTTACCATGGTCATCAGGCGCATGTTGCAAAATACGATATACCAGAAATGGTCTTGCCCCTGTAAGGGCCGCGCATAATAGCCCAGGGCAATGCCCTGGCTTTTTGGTTATATGATTTTCAGCCCTGAAAGGGCGTGACATAATTCAAACCCATGTTACGCCCTTTCAGGGCTGAATCTATTTTCTACCCATTCCCGGGGCGTTGCCCCGGTCTGATATGTAATGCCCCTTCAGGGCTTTTCCCCTATCCCCCAAATCCTGAAGCCAAAATTCATCCTTCAATTGTCCGTTTTTTTTATCCGGTCAACTTATCGGTTATTTAAAAATAAAAAAACCCAACAATAATCACCGCAAGGATCACCCCGCCCCATAAAATCAGCTGGCTAAGTGGCATCCCCGAATTTTCCGTGCCTGAACCAAATCGTGTGTCAGATGGTGATGGCTTTCCTCCTGAAATAGCTGGCTGATCATTTTCGATGCCGGCACGCAATTGGGCCATCTGTTCGACACTCAGGACCGTCGTTCCGTCAAAATCATCCGGCGAAACACTGCCGCTATGATTTTTTGACTGGTTATCCGTTTCAATTGTCACCCGCATAGAGAACTTGCCGAGATTAATGACATCATTGCTCTTTAAAGTGGCTTCATTAATCTGCATGTCATTTAAAAAGGTACCATTGGTACTGCCCATATCCTTGACGATATAAGGGCCGCCGATGGATCTCTCAATCCGCGTGTGTTGACGCGAAATCCCGCTGTTATCAATAAAAATATCCGCCGACGGAATACGACCGATCTCCACAACATCCTGCGTAAAAGCATACGTTTTGAGGATGTTATCTTTTATAGCCAGCTCAATTTTCATTACCTGATCGTTGCGCATTGGTTACTCTCCAAGCATGGTTCGGTAATTTGCTACTTGAATTAGAAAGGGAATGAATTTTTATTTTGGTGCATATTATATGGGTTTATTTTTTTTTATGTCAAGATTTATCCTGTGCGTCTCTTATTTGCCATGAATCACAGCTCACAAATATGATTGATGTTTCACACAATATGCGATAATAATACAAATGAATGATGCTCACAATTCTGACGGCTTCGTAAAAAGTCCAAATTCTGTGTTGCGCTGCATCCTTCGTTCCTTCAAAGTACGCTAAGTACGAATCATCACTCAGGATTTGCGCGCCTTGCCAATTTTATAAGATTGGTGAACTTTTATACTTTGCCGTCGGAATCTGACTTTTTACGAGACTATCAATTCTGTTATTTAAAAATCATCAATCAGATCATCTTCAGGTACGGTATATGAATTATTTAAAATATGGTTTCAGCACCCATGTGGGGAACGTCCGCTCTCACAATGAAGATTATTTTCGCACCGAGCCTGAATGGGGGCTTTGGATTATTGCAGACGGCATGGGCGGCCATAAAGGCGGTGAGACCGCATCCACCATTGCCGCCGACTTTATTGTTGATAAGATTAAAAAAGGGGACCCTTTAAAAAAATCCATCGCACAGGCACACCACGCCATTTTACAGGCGAGCAAAGAAGGTAAAGGGCCTGAAGGGATGGGAACAACGGTTGTCGCCTTTAAAATAAATGGTCATGACTATGAAATTGCGTGGGTAGGTGATTGCCGGGCATATTTGTGGGACAGCATTACGCTGAAACAGTTAACAAAAGACCATTCTTACGTTCAACATCTTGTAGATACGGGGGTCATAACTGCCAGCGAATCTGCCGGCCATCCCTACCAGGATGTCCTTATTCAAGCACTGGGGGCAACGGATATCAAAGAAGTTAATGTGGAAACGATTAACCATGAATTTCATCAAAATGAACAGGTTCTGCTATGCAGCGATGGGCTGACCAAAGAAATTTCGGACAGGGGCATTGCCGATGCACTGTCCCTTGAATTAAAGGAGCAGGAAAAAGTGGATCTATTGATCCGGACGGCATTACAAAATGGGGGAAAGGATAATATCTCCGCCATACTGATTTCCGCAGATGATAATGCCCCGGCCAGAATGCCGGAGAGCGATACGGTGCCCATCAATACGAAAGAATTAATGTCGGCGGGGGATACCGTTCCCATCAATACTGAAAAATTACTGCCACCCACCAATTTTTTATTTTTAAAAAAACTGCAATTCTGGCTGAAACGAATATTAAAAAAAAAAATTAAACCCCAATAAAATTAGTTTGATACGGATTCCATGATTGATCTCCCCAATTACGAAATCGGAAAACTGGCTGGCCGCGGCGGTGTCGCTGAAGTATATCTGGCAAGGCACAAACTGCTGGATCGAACGGTTGCCATAAAAATTATTTCTCCCGCACATGCGGATGACCTGGCGGACAAACGGTTTCTAAAAGAAGCCAAAGTGGTTGCCGGAC
>JAGGYV010000376.1 GCA_021162325.1 Desulfobacteraceae bacterium
ATCTGTAAATGCTCCATCCCGCATCCAGCCATCGCAGTGCTGTGGAAAAGGAAGCTATGCAGGCACACCATGTAAAATATAATACATTGATATAATATTGATATCTACAGATTCAGTCTTTTATAATATTTTGTATTCATATCAATAACAACAAAAAAACAGAAAAATCGAATAAACGCTATAGTTCAATATTTCTTAAAATCGGTTTTTTACTGTCAAAAACTATGCTTAACTTACATTTCGCTTCTTCAAAAAATATTTTTTGAAGAAGCGAAATGTAAGTAATAAAGAAAAGTATCAAATAGTTCGGCTGGGTATTTTTGGATCGATCGCCAGAAATCTCATGACTGCTGATAGTGATATTGATGTGGTGGCGGAGCTTAAATAACCGGATTTATTTGTATTAATCGGTATCAAACAGGATCTTGAGGAGCATTACACCGGCCGGTTGATACAATAGGAGACCAAGAGATCAAGGAATAATTTCAAAAGCAGCCATCACTTCTTGCTCCTGTAAAATCGAACCTCGGCTTTTTCCAGGGTTACCAGGCCGGCATCAATCTTGTCATCGATTAATGAGAGGAAGTGTTCCAGCTTTTCCCGGGTATCGACAAGCTCAATAATAATCGGCAAATCTTCCGACAGGCGCCTGATTTTAAATGTATGAATCACCCGGCTGTTGGCGCCGAATCCCATCATACCCCTTAAGACGGTCGCTCCGGCCAGCCCCTCCTCCCGGGCTTTGACCACAATCCATTCATACAGGGGTGTGCCTTTGTATTTATCTCTCTCTCCGATAAAAATACGCAGCAGGCATCCTTGCTCAGGAATCATTAATCATTACCTCCTTATCGGCCATTACCTCCATATCAGAAATCCACTGACCCGGCCCAGCCATACAGCGCCGACACCCAAAACAATATGGGCCACAATATTTGCGGAAGCCAATAAATTTTCACTTTCGTGAAACAGATTCATTGTTTCATTGCCGAAGGTGGAAAATGTTGTAAAACTGCCGAGAATACCGATAAAAATCAGGGACCGGGACTGGGAAGAAAAAACACCATGTGCATCTGACAAATGAAACAGCATCCCAATGATAAAACAACCGAAAATATTGACAAAAAGCGTCCCATAGGGGAACCCGATGCTTTTCGTCAAATGCTGGACATACCCGCCGATCAGGTATCGCAGAATAGCGCCGATGGCGCCGCCGATACCGATAATAAGAATTTTTGACATTTGGGAATATTAACCAATTTTTAAAAATAAATGTTTCACAAGAAATACAGACTGGTGGGTTTATATCAATAGCATGTTGAAATATCAAGTAATTAGAATAAAGGGGGCCGTGACAAAAGGAAAAAGAAGAAGGGCTTGCATTGGTATGTGGATTTGAAGCCTGCCCCGGCCCCCGGGATGGCAATGGTCTCTATGGATTTTCAAAAGTCCTTTCTTTATTTTCTAATTTACCATTGCACCGATTGCCTCAGCTGCCGGAAAAAGAATGCGGATCTCGGTCCCCCGGCCAACCTTACTGTCAACCGTAATCGTCCCACCATTATTTGAGACAATCCCATGCACAACGGATAGTCCCATACCCGCGCCATTTGAAAAATCTTTTGTGGTAAAATACGGATCAAATATCCGATCCATGTGAGACGGCTCGATCCCCTGACCATTATCCCTAATGATCAGCCGGATGAATTTTCCGTTTTTAGGATTTCCATTCCCGGAATTGGCGACTTCCGGATCAGAAATATTTTCAAGCGCAACTTCGATGACCCCCCGGCCATTTTTTATGGACTCCACTGCATTTGTCAGAAGATTTTCCATCAAAATCTGAAACTGGCGGACATCTCCAAAAAGCGGATAGCAATCTTCTTGCAACTGCTTGATAATTTTAATTTCATCAGAAATTATAGATTTCACGCGCTTTATTTCTTTTTCAATCACCGGAACCACCTGAACAGGCAACAGACTGTTTTCATGCTTCTGGCTGAATCGAATCAGCTGCCAGACAAGATCCTTTGCCCGGGCACTGGCATCTTCAACCTTTTTTAAAAACTTAATCGCCTGATTGTCCTTTGGCAGTCTTGCGATGGCAAGGTCCGTACACCCCACGATCACAGCAAGAATATTATTAAAATTATGCGCAAACCCGGCGGTTAATGTCGTCATTGCCTCCATTTTTTGTGATTGACGAATTTGATCCGCCATCTGCTTTCGTTCAGTCATGTCCCTGGCGCTGGATAAAATTAAGCGCTCCCCAGAGTACTGAATTGATGTCAGACGCACTTCGACCGGAATGAACCTTCCATTTTTGGCCTGATGCCGGGTTTCCAATACAACCGTTTCATTATGATTCATCTTTTTCCAGAAATTATGATTATCCACTCCGCTGCCGGTATCCGGGTCAACATCATTCATGGATAAATTCAAAAGTACCTCTTTTGTATAGCCAAGACACTCACAGGCCGCCTGGTTGACAATCCTGAAATTACCGGCCGCATCATGTAAAAAAACCGCATCCCCGGCCAACTCAACCATTGTCCGAAAACATTTTTCACTTTCCATTAAAGCTGTTTCTGCCTGTTTACGTTTTTCTATCTCTTTGCATAGCTGTTTGCTGATCGCATCGTTTTCAATTGCAGTCATAAATCTTTCTCCAGACGACTTCCGCTGAGATCACAAAAATAACACTCTCGTAAAAATATTTAGGCTTTAGTCATCATTTCGGCCAGCACAATGTCATTCCGGCATGCTTTTAGCCGGAATCTATGTTCGGAATAGCACATACTGGATTCCCGATAGAAACATTCGGGAATGACAAATCTGCTTTGGCCGAAACGATGATCAAGGCCAATATTTAATTAATTGTACAGGGTATCAGACTATTAGATGCAATTTACGTTCCATTTTTACTCGAGCTACCGGACAGCCCTTTGTAATCAATATTAATAACCAACTTTGCCGGCTTCGTAAAAAATATTGGAAATGATTTTACCAATTTTCGTCATTATTTTGCCGAAAATTGGCATTTTAAACATGAAAATTTCAAATGTAACCCTTTATTATTTCTACCCGACAATACTTGATGGCGTCGCAAAAAGCCCCATCTACTGCGTTGTATTGGTCTTTCAACCAATCAAGATACTTACATGTATGATTTCATGTCTGAAAAGCCAATACGCCTTGTATATGGAACTTCTATGGAACTTCATAATGGACGGTGGGCTAAATCGTAGGTCGGATTAGCGCGTCAGCGCGTAATCCGACAAATTTCATGGACCGGTTTGACAAAATTCTTTTTTTGGTGGATTACGCGCTGACGCGCTAATCCACCCTACTATAAAACATAACAAAATACATCACTTGCCGGGCAAAAA
>JAGGYV010000124.1 GCA_021162325.1 Desulfobacteraceae bacterium
GCGCTACATTCTTCGTTTCTTCAAAGTACGCTAAGTACGCTAAGTACGCTAAGTACGAATCATCACTCAGAATTTACGCGCCTTGCCAATTCTTAAGGTTGGTGAACTTTTATACTTTGCCGTCGGAATCTGACTTTTTACGAGACTATCAAGGTTGATGGCGTCGTAAAAACTCCCATCTACTGCGTTGCAGTGGTTTTTCAGTCTTTCAATATACGACTTGTATTATTTCAATCCTGAAAAACCACTACGCCTTGCCAAATTTTATGGGATTGGTGGAATTTTTAACTTAGCCATCCAAATACTTTTTACGAGAGTGTCAAGGTTGTTGTTGAATTTGTCAATTTATCCTGATATTATTTTTATAAATCTTATTGATTTCATCTGTCCTGGAAAATTCATTTAATTTCTCTTCTGATCATCTGTCAAAGTATTTCTTTAGCAAATTGATTTCCATCTGTTGATTGTTGACAGGTTTGTTATTGATGTCGTGGGTGAATTCACCATGAACTTTTATATAACTTCATAATGGACGGTGCGCTAATCCACCCTACTATAAAACATAACAAAATACATCACTTGCCGGGCAAAAAACTCGGCCTTTCATGAACACATTTTAACTTTTTTTTAAAATTATTTATAGGCTCGGTTCCGGACGCGGCCGGGGGGAACACTTCCAACTAACTCGTTTGTAAACATTTGAAATGATGAAAAGTTATTTCTTTATACAGTGGTGATGCGTCACCATAAAAAGCTTTTTATGAAACGATTTTGAAAGAGACAAAAGGTGTATTGGGATGATCCTTAAATGTATTTTTATTCGCTTCCGGGATACGAAGCCATCAAGTTTCCTGGAAGCTGGAGAGATGGTGGTGGAAATTTTATTCCTTTAATTTTTAATTTAAGGAGGCATCATGAAAAGACAGCTTTTGAATTACGAAACCCTGATGAAAGTGACCAAAGCCATTTCGCATTCCAAAGATCCCGAGGAAGTGGTGTTGATGTCAGTGGAAAGTATCAAGACAGCGCTGGATGTTAAGGGGTGCACTGTATTTCTGGTTAATAAAAGTACGAACGAACTGGAAGTGGCGGCTTCATTTGGATTGAGTGAAGAATATATTAACAAGGGGCCTGTGAGCGCCTTAAAATCAATAGCCCAGTCTTTGCAGGAAGGTCCGATTGCAATTTATGATGTGAAGGATGATCCAAGGCTTCAATATTCGGAAGAAGCCGTAAGAGAGGGGATCTCTTCCATGCTTTCCGTTCCTATCGTGGCAGGCGGCTATACTATTGGTGCATTGAGAGTGTATACGGCGGAACCATGGGAATTTACTTTAGATGATGTGAATTTTGTTCAGGCAATGGCGTATATGGCCGGTATGGCAATGGATATGGCCAGGTATTATAAAGGGATGAAGGACAGCATCGAAATACTGAAAACCATGCGGGATCCGAAGTCCTATAAATCCAAAAGAAGAACACCCTATGAAGGCGTTCCGGTCAGTGTTCTGCCCGGCAAAGATAGCCGGGTTCATTAAACTTGGAATGTTATAGAAACCTTTTGTGATTGTTTCTTGACACTCAGCGCCGAAGAGTTTATTTTATTTAAGAATATGGTATTCTGTTTGTTAGTAATTCACATGGAAAATTTACACAGGTTTAATTAAAGGAGGTTGTGCATGACCGGGCGAAAAAAAATAATTATTCTTTTACTGGCCGTATCTTTTATGGTCATCCCGTTCGGATCTTCAGCCGTTGCGAAAAGCCTGGAACATCCCATTGATAATTGTGCGGAACTCATGGCAACGGATTTTGCCGTGGTGCGGCCGCTGCAATTCGTATCTTTAGTGACGGGAACCGCTTTTTTTATTGTTTCTCTTCCTTTTTCCGCGCTGGGAGACAATGTCGGCGAAGCTTATGATACGATGATGTTAGAACCAGCCAGAATGACATTCATTCGGCCGTTAGGCGTTTTTTAAACGCAGAATGTATTGATTGCCACTTGTTGCAGTTTGTCTGGTCGTATTTTATGGCCGTGTTTTAGAAATAATAAAATGCCCGGGCAAGTTATATCCTGACTTTCCCGGGCATTTTTATGCCTTACTATTTATAGTCATGGGTGCCCATTATGACTTTGATGCCGGTTTTATCTTCAATATTTTTTGCCAGTTCTTCAGGGGTAAAATATGGGCAGCCGGGTTTTGCATTGACCAGGCATGAGCTTAAATAGACGGCATCGGGTTTTATTTCCAGCGCCTTGATGGCCATTCCCAAATTGGGAATGGTTGGCCGGCCCGGGCAGGTGCATTTTACAAAAGCCAAAACAGAAGATTCTTCGTCAAATAAACCTTCTCCCATAGCGGCCGCTTTCAGGCAGCGCCATTCGCCGGGGCAACCAAATCCGTTATCCATATAGGCGCCACATGCTATAATTGCAACTTTTTTCATTTTTCCTCCTTATTGTTGAATTTACGGGTCATGGGTTTATGTCAAGGGACCAGATTGTGAGTATATCCTTTAAAAAATCAGGTATTAAACCGTTGGACGCGTGATTGTCAAGAAGTTTTCAAACCCCGATTTATTCAAATTCAATCGGCTGTATAATGGATGTGTCCTTTGATGCAGTAAATTTTCGTATTGATCTTTGCCTGAATTGTTTTGTAAATCTGAATGATACCGGCATCGTGAAGGTGAAATTTTTTTAATGGAGAGAAATGTTATGGACATAACAATTCCTGGTTATGGTAAATTAGATTTGAAATATCTGGTAATGGATTACAACGGTACCCTTGCCATTGACGGCAGGTTGATTGAAGGTGTCCGGGAAACATTAACAGCCCTTTCACAGCATCTGGCATTGTATGTATTGACTGCCGATACCTTTGGAAAGGCAAAATCGGGTCTTGAAGGGATTGATTGTACGTTAAGTATCCTTTCTGAAAAAGATCAGCAGGCCGAAAAGCTTGCGTATGTGAAGACTTTGGGTGTTACGAATACGGTGAGTATCGGGAACGGCAGAAATGATCAGCGGATGTTGAAATCATCTGCCTTAGGCATTGCCGTGATTCTGGATGAAGGGGCATCGGTGGAAACGGTTCAGGCCGCAGATGTTGTCTGCACATCCATTGTCTCGGCACTGAATCTTCTTTTAAATCCGCTTCGGCTAACAGCAACGTTAAGGTCTTAAAAAAGATGGCTTCGGAAAAAGTCCAAATCCTGTGTTGCACTGCATTTTTCGTCACTGCGGAGTAGGCGAGCGACACCTCATTCCTCAGAATTTGTGCGCCTTGCCAAATTCTACATGATTGGTGAAGCTTTTTTCTTTGCCATCTGAATCGGACTTTTTAGATGAGCATCTTAATTAGATATAAAATTTTTA
>JAGGYV010000281.1 GCA_021162325.1 Desulfobacteraceae bacterium
ATCTGACTTTTTACGAGGGTGCCAAATTTACGGAATTCTGGGGACACCTTATTTAATATCTGGTTCCCACGGTCCTCCGTGGGAACCCATACGGATTTTTTCTATTTTGAAGGTTGAAAAATTGAGCAATTAAAGTTTCAGCATTTTAATATTGATTCAGATATGCATTCCCACGGAGGCCCGTGGGAACGAGTTTATTAAATCAGTCAGAAGATGAGGGCGGTCACCAGGTAGTCAGACAATATGGACGTAAGCATCGATATCAATCAATTTAAAAATATAATTCCGGCAATTTAAAAATATAATTCCGGAGTATATGGTTTCGTCCGGGATTTATTTTATGGCGGAATTGCCGAAAAATATGAACGGTAAGCTGGATCGGCGTAAACTCAAGGAGATGTATTTGGCTGAACCCGTGCCGGAGGGTACATAAGCAGAGCCTATCCTATGATAATTAGCCGTAGAAACACGCAGACGAACGCGGACAAGGACTTTTTTATAAACCATCTGCGTTTGTCCGCGTGAGTCTGCGGTTAATATTAAATTTTTTTCAAGGAGAATATAATGCAGATTAATGCAATTATTGAGCATGATCAGGATGGCTTTTTCGCATATGTCCCTTCACTTAAGGGGTGTGTCAGCCAGGGGGATACCCTGGAATGGAACAATTATGTTGCCGGTTTTATTATGTTTCGAGTTTAGAGTCATCCCCGCGACCCCGCCGGAATACCCCGCCCAACAAATAGTTCCCTTATCCCGCATATTATCCCGTTCAGAAAGACCCCGCATGGACATTTAAAAATGTGCTGATTTTTGAAGAAGCCAATAGCGATTTGGATGTTTTTTCAAAATAAGTCACAAAAGTCTCAATCAATGGATTCTTTGTTAAACCATCATGTTTTGCCCAAAAGATGCCTCAGGGCTATTTCCAAATCCGGGTGCCTGTAAGAATATCCTGTTGCAGAAAGGACCGATGGTTTCACCCGTGTGCTGGAAAGAATGGTTTCCCGTCCCATTTCACCGAAAACAGTTTCTATGGCAAATTTAGGAACCGTGAAATATGCCGGTCGGGAAAGGACTTTAGCAAGTACTTTGGTAAACTCATGATTGGTCGCAGGATTTGGTGACACCAAATTTACCGGTCCGGATATGTTGTTTTCGAATAACGCGTGATGTATGGCGCCGATGGTGTCGTCAATACTGATCCAGCTCATGTATTGACGGCCGGTAGCTATTTTCCCGCCGATGCCCATCTGGAAAGGCAAAAGCAGTTTGCCCAAAGCGCCGCCCTGGGGAGATAAAACAATGCCGATACGCAGAAATACGGTTCGGATACCGGCGGCAACAGCCGTATCCGCCGATTCTTCCCACATTCGGCAGACATCGGAAATGTAATCATTGCCGGTCGTATCCGATTCATCCAGTAAAGTATCACCCCGATTACCGTAAAAACCAATAGCTGATGCACTGAGAAATACTTTGGGCGGATTTTTCATTTTTGAGATGGTTTCTGCAATCAAACGGGTACTCTGAACCCGGCTGTCAATAATACGTTTTTTCTTCTCAGGATTCCAGTGGCCTTCACCGATATTTTCTCCTGACAGGTGAATGACAGCATCAATCGTTTCCGTATCATCAAGGTCAATTGTGCCGTTTGTCGGGTCCCATCTTATTTCCCCTTTTTCTTTTTTGGGCGGTCGACGGACCAGTTGTAAGACGGTATGCCCGCCTGTTCTCAGAAAAGGAATCAAAGATGATCCAAGCAGGCCGCTCGCGCCGGAAATCAGAATTTTTAAAGGGCCTTGCTGTTTTCTGGATTGATGTGCGGCAATATCTGCAATGGTCGTATTGTGGCGGTAAGTGAAAATCTGTTTTAGTTTTTTTTCAACAAATGTTCCCATCACAGCGGTTCCAAAAGGATGTAAAGGAAGCGCATATTCTATTGAGTCTTCAAGAATACATTTTGACTGCTCAAGGCTTTTAAATCGATGCGTATGGTTCCATTTTGAAAAAGGCCCACTCAATTGAATATCTTTGAATAGTCGGTATTCCTGGTAATCAACATGTCGGGCATGCCATTTTATGGGAATCGGTCCGGCTTTGAGTTTCATTTTTACTTCAGCACCTGTGCTGATACCCCCTGTCATGCCTTCTGTCTGGGAAATTATCTCAAGAGGGTCCCATGGGGGGCTTAAGCGTTCAATCGCTCCGGGGCGGGCATGCCATTTGAAAACGTCTTCAGCAGGAGCATTAATTTCACAGCTTTTACTAAATATGTTTTTTTTCATGATTTTATTTTTTGCAGTCGCATATGTTTATTATATTAAGATGATTTTTGTTCAGGCACAACTGACAACGGGAATCACTGCACATCTGGCAGGAAAAGCAATCAGGGCATTTGTTTTTTTTCTGATTGTCAGGCAGTTTTTCCGGTATATAAACTTTGCCGGGTAGTCCTTCTATTTCTATGAATGGCATTTTTATAAATCTTTTTTGCGTTTAGCTCACTTTTAACTTTTTCGGTTTATCCGGGTCAGGAAATATAAATCTCTCTTCTCCGCAGAACACCATCAACTCATCACCTCTTGCACAAGCAAGGGTTATGTTGACGGCACGGGCCAGGTCGACCCCGAGCGATGTGGGGCGTGAAATCCCGACAAGCATTTCAAGTCCTGCCCTGGCAGCTTTCTGGACCAGTTCATAGCTTAATCGGGATGACATGACCCCAAAGCGGGTATCTGAAATTGTATTATCCATGAAAGTTTTGCCAATCGCCTTGTCAAGGGCATTATGACGTCCGACATCTTCTGCGGATGCAAGAACTTGAAAATCCTTACCAAATATCAAAGCCGCATGCGCACTGTGGGTCTTTTTATGAATCGGCTGAAATGAAGAAAGCCGTTCAGTGCAATCCCTTACCTGGTCAGGAGAAATTTTTAAATTGTTTGTTACCGGGGAGGTGATCTGGTGAAGGTCCTCGACCACTTTTTTGCCGCATATGCCGCAGCTGGACTGGCTGACAAAGCCTTTGCGGTCTAAGAGATCAAGCACTTTCATTTTCCGGTCTTCCGTGAGTGTCACTGTGGCAACATTTGTATTGTCTTCAGTACAGAAACCAATGGTCCCGATATCTTCCGGGGAATCAACCAGGCCTTCAGCCAGACAGAATCCGGCCACATGGGCGATTTCGTCCCCGGGCGTCCTCATTACCACAGCATATGGGTTCCCTTCAATCCTGATGGACAAGGGCTCTTCGATAATCAGCGGCTG
>JAGGYV010000327.1 GCA_021162325.1 Desulfobacteraceae bacterium
CCCAGCCCTTTAATAGCCGGCATGTACTTTGGATGGTTGGCACCAAGAGTCTGAAAAAGGCTCCAGAACCCGTGACTGACATGGATTGCGACAATAATTACAGCGATTGTATAAAAAATAACGTACGGTAATAAGGAAAATGTCGCATCAATTGCCTGAAAAACGGTTTGAGTGGAATGATCAATAAAATGAAAATTTAATAAATGGATGATTACAAAAGTTAAAATACAAATCCCGGTATATGGCATGGTTGCAGAACCAATGGTTCTTCCTCCGGCTTTTTTATTCACCTGATATCGGACGGGCCGTGCCTGAATATTTTGAAAAAACAGAATCAAACCGGTAGAGATATGTATAATTGCAAATGTCAATAAACCTATCTCTGCTATTCGAATTAACGGGCCTAAGGCATGCAAGTGCTCGACATATGAAAGAAACAGATCTTTGCCACCATAAAGCGTTAAATTCCCAATTAAATGAATCAGAAGAAAAAAAGAAAAAAATAAACCGGTAAGTGCCATCATCAGCTTCTTACCGATTGAGGAACGCAGCATTGTAATAGACCAGTTCATTACACGTTCTCCAGATGACAAAACATCAATGATTATATTGTTAATAGACAATCAATGAATCGAATCCAGTAATTATCTTGTATTTAATATATCAGAAAAGAAAAATCTCAGCACACATCTCACCGATGTATCCTAAATTTTCACAGACATGAACACCGGCTTTTTGTAGTGCGTCAATTTTGGCCTGCGCTGTTCCGCTGCCGCCGCTGATAATCGCTCCTGCATGTCCCATGCGTCGGCCTGGCGGGGCCGTTATTCCGGCAATAAACCCGATCACCGGTTTTGTTACATTTGATTTAATAAACTCAGCAGCATCTTCTTCGGCATTTCCACCGATTTCTCCAACCATAACGATACCTTTCGTTTCCGGATCATTTTCAAATGCTTCTATACAGTCAATAAAATTGGTACCGTTAATCGGATCACCACCAATGCCAATGCAGGTGGTCTGTCCGATGCCCTGTCCGGTAAGCTGAAAAACCACTTCATAGGTCAAAGTACCGGATCGGGATACAACCCCGATCGGACCTCCCGGTTTATGTATCTGGGCCGGCATAATACCGATTTTAGCCTGTCCGGGCGTAATTATACCCGGGCAGTTTGGCCCGATCAGACGTGAGCCGGAACTGTCGATCATCTGCTTAATTTTCATCATATCCAGAACCGGAATGCCTTCAGTAATGGCAACAATCAAATCAATGCCGGCATCTATTGATTCCATAATGGCATCAGCAGCAAAGGGCGGCGGGACAAAGATCATACTGCAGTTGGCCCGGGTTTGTTCAACAGCCGTCTTAACACCGTTGAATATTGGGATACCATCCATATCCAGACCACCCTTGCCGGGTGTCACTCCGGCAACCACATGGGTGCCATAGTCTACACACTGGCGCGTATGGAACTGCCCTTCTTTACCGGTAATGCCCTGAACAAGCAGTCGCGTATCTGAATTAACAAAAACACTCATGGGAATTAAACTTCCTTATTATCAGGAATCTTAGATTAAAGTTAACAAACTCGTAAAAAGCTTATGGCGGCGATAACGCCACTGTAACCATCAATAAGTAAAAACGATTTATTATATTTTTTATCCCGCAGTGACGCGGTGACGCAAAGATTTTTTCCTCTGCGCTCACTGCGTCTCTGCGCGAGATAATGGTTTTTGAGGATTACTTATTTGGAAGCTTATCATGGTGACGAAGCTACAATTTTTGCGACAATTTCTCCGGCGGATTTCATGTCATTGGCAGTGAAAAGTTTCAGTCCGGATTCCGCAAGAATCCGTCTTCCTTCCTCAACATTCGTTCCTTCCATTCTGACCACCAGCGGCACACCTATTTCCGTTTTACGTGCGGCTTCAACAACACCGTTTGCCAGAATATCACATCGCAGAATGCCGCCAAAAATATTTATTAAAATGGCTTTAACTTTATCATCGCTTAAAATAATTTTAAAACCGTTTTCAACCATTTCCGCTGTGGCTCCGCCGCCGACATCAAGAAAATTGGCCGGTTCAGCGCCGGCAAGTTTAATCGTATCCATAACAGCCATGGCCAGGCCGGCACCATTGACCATATTACCAACCGTACCATCAAGATTGATATAGTTCAGGTTATACTTTGATGCCTTAACATCCAATGGATCCTCTTCATCAAGATCCCTGAATTCCAGAAGATCTTTATGACGGAACAAGGCATTATCATCAAAATCCATTTTGGCATCTAATGCCAGTACCTTGTCTTCTTTGGTAATGACCAGCGGGTTAATCTCAACCATGGAACAGTCATTTTCAACAAACAATTGATACAGCCGGGTAAGCATTTGTGAAAATTCTTTGACCACAGGTGCCGGAAGATTTAATCCGAATGAGACTTTCCGGCAATGAAACGACTGAATCCCGATCAGCGGGTTAATCGGAACTTTTATGATTTTTTCAGGAGTAGCTGCTGCAACTTCTTCAATATCCATCCCACCGGCTTCACTGGCAACCACAAGGATACAGGCAGTTTCTCTGTCCGGAACAAGGCTTAAATATAATTCTTTTTCTATATTTACGCCGGCTTCAACAAGAACCTGTTTAACATTTTTCCCTTCGGGTCCTGTCTGGTGAGTTACCAGGTTCATACCTATGATTGAATCAGCATGTTGAGTAACTTCTTCAAGAGAGTGTGCAAGCTGAACACCACCGCCCTTCCCTCTGCCGCCCGCATGAATCTGAGCCTTTACAACCACTGGGAAATGACCGATTTCCGAAGCTATTAGCCTGGCTTTTTCAGAATCAAGTGCCAGCCCTCCATCGGGGGTCGGCACCTGATATTTTCTGAAAATCTGCTTTGCCTGGAATTCATGAATTTTCATACATTTTTCTCCAGCCTGGATGGCTATGTTAAAAGTTCTATATACAAGGCGTAACGATTTTTCAGGCTCGAAATCATACATGTAGTATCTTGAGTGCCTGAAAAACCGTTATAACGCAGTAGATGGAACTTTTTACGACGCCATCAGCTTAAAGCTATCCGATCACACAGAGCACATCATTTGTTGACACTGAATCACCGCTTTTGTAATTAATTGCTGTAATGGTTCCGCTGACCGGTGCAGGGAGAGAATTTTCCATTTTCATAGCTTCAAGAACGACAACCGGGTCCCCTTTTTCAACTGAATCACCCACTGATTTTGAATAACTGACAATCATCCCTGGCATTGGCGCTGTTAGCGGTGTGCCGTCTGTATCTGCAGCAGCTGCTTTGGGTGCCGGGTGGGTTTTTTTTGGTGCAGGCAGTTTTGGAGCTGCAGGCGCGGGTGGTGCTGCTGCTATGGGAGCTGTTGGCATTTGCGGTTGAGCCTGGGCAGGAATTACGTGTCCTGCCGGTGGTTGTGCATATGTGATAATCGGCTGTCCGCCCGGCTCATCAACACTCACTTTAAAATATTCATCTTCGATAAATACATTAAAGGTTCGGGCATGCTCACCTTTTTCAGGTGCATCAGCTGAAGATTTTTCAACTAGCTTGCCAGCCTTCGCCTTTGCAAGAATCGCATCTGCTTTTTTTACATCTTCAAGGGTTCTGGCTTTAAGTGAATCCGGAGGTGTTTCTTTTCCGTATTTGTAATTAAGAAATTTTTTACCGGTCACCGGATAAAGTGTATATAAGATGACATCTTCCATATCAGATGAAAGACCTTTGATTTCCTCTTTGGCTTTATCCAATTCCGGTTCCAGAACCTCACCGGGTCGGCAGGTGATTGGTTTTGTGCCTCTTTCATACCCTTTCAGCGCTTTTTTCTGTAACTTCGAACTGATGGGAACCGCAGTCTTTCCATAAAGTCCGTAGCACAAATCTTTCACCTGGGCAGTAATCATCTTGTAATCTTCATCATCATCATCAAACAAAACATTATTAACCGTCTGGGTTCCGACAATCTGACTGGTCGGTGTTACCAGCGGAATTTGTCCAAGATCTTTTCGGACACGGGGCAGTTCGGCAAAGACTTCATCAATTCGATCCAGAGCATCCATTTCACGCAGCTGATTAACCAGGTTTGAAAGCATGCCGCCCGGTGTCTGGTGCAGCAGAACATTAATATCAATAATTGATACTTTAGAGTCATCTAAAAGGTGCTTATATTTGGGAAGCACTTCTTTTTCCAGAACCACATTAATATCAGCCAGTTTTTGAATATTAAAACCGGTATCCCGATTGGTGCCGATTAACGACATTACCAGGGGTTCAACCGCAGGATGAGATGTTCTATACGCGTAACTGCTCATGCAGGTATCAATAATATCAACACCCGCTTCAACAGCTTTTAAGTGGGTCATGGGTGCCATACCGGATGTAAAATGACTGTGCAGATGAATGGGGATATCCGTGGTATCCTTCAATGCTTTAATCAGCTCAAATGCATCATAGGGTGCCATTAAACCGGCCATATCCTTGATGCAGATACTGTCGGCCTGCATTTTTTCAAGATCTTTGGCTTTCTTAAGATAGTAATCCAGATTGTAAACGTCACCGCCCATACGCGGTTCTGTAAGAGAATAACAGATACATCCTTGAAAATGTTTATCACAATCTTTAATTGCCCTCACCACGGTTTCAAAATTTCTAAAGTCATTTAAAGCATCAAAGGTTCTGAATATATCCATGCCGTTTTCAGCCGCTTTTTCAACAAAAGCGTAGGCCACATCATCAGCATAGTTACGGTACCCGACAACGTTTTGACCTCTGAGCAGCATGGAAAAAGGCGTTTTCTTAATGTAACGTTTTAAGGTACGAAGCCGCTGCCATGGGTCTTCATTTAAAAAACGATGCATGGTATCAAAGGTGGCCCCGCCCCAAACTTCAATGCCCCAGAAGCCGATTTCATCCATCATTTCCGCGACCGGGATCATGTCTTCGGTACGGCCACGAGTAGCAAAAAGGGACTGGTGCCCGTCCCTGAGCGTCAGGTCCTGAATTTGAACCGGGTTATCAGCTTTCGGGCGGTTATCATAATCATTAATTGCCTTCATCTGTACTTTAAAATGATCACTCATTGAAATCTCCTCATTAATATCTTGTGACATATAAATAAATTTTTAACGTTTCAAACGTTTCAAATTTTTTGATTAATTATTTTTTATAAAATAAGACCATAAAATATAGGCAAATCAGAACTTTTGTCTGGATCCGTGAAACGCTTTCATCTGCATCATCGAACGCATCTGCATCTGTTGCTGACGACCGCTGATACCCCATAAGTTCATAACAAACGGTTTTTCTTTTTTAATTTCAGGGATCATATCAGAAAACTGAGCCATGGAAAATGCTGCCGCCTCCTGTTCTGATTTGATATAATGGGTAACTGCAGCAATTGCGACAATCTTCTTTTTTCTATCCATATCGTCCTCAATTAGTCTTTTGATTAAAATAAAGGCTTGAAAAAAAATCAGACTTTTAAGCCGGGATATTACCATGTTTTTTCGGTGGTAATGTCTGCCGTTTATTATACATGATCTCCAGAGCTTCAATTAAACGCATGCGGGTTTCACTGGGAACAATTATATCATCGATGTAACCACGGCTTGCGGCACAATATGGGTTAGAAAAAAGTTCACGGTATTCATCTACTTTTTCGGCCCGTTTGGCTTTCGGATCATCTGCATTGTTGATCTCTTTACGATGAATGATGTTTGATGCGCCATCTGCTCCCATTACCGCAATCTCGGCATTGGGCCAGGCAAAGGCAAAATCCGCGCCCAGATGTTTTGAAGACATGGCAATATATGCGCCGCCATAGTCTTTACGGACAATGACCAGCAGCTTTGGAACGGTGGCTTCGGAATAACACCATAAAAGTTTAGCGCCATGACGGATAATTCCACCCCACTCCTGGTTGCTGCCCGGCATATATCCGGGAACATCAGATAATGTTAATAACGGAATATTAAAAGCATCACAGAACCGAATAAATCGTGTGGCTTTATCTGATGCATCAATATCAAGACAACCGGCCATGACTTGAGGCTGGTTTGCGATTATGCC
>JAGGYV010000064.1 GCA_021162325.1 Desulfobacteraceae bacterium
AAATTAATGAGGATTATAATAATCCGGTGAGCGATGTAAACCAGATGCTCTTCGGGAATCATCAAGATATGGTGGAATTTGCCGCAGACAATCCGCTACAATTCCAATTAGACACTTATTGGCAATACTCCACCGCAACCTCCACTCTGCTGGGAGCGATTATAAAAAACACCCTGAATTCAGAAAAAGACTATCAGGCATTCGCCCGGAAGGAACTTTTCGACAAACTCGGTATGCATACTGCCATCATAGAAGCAGACCAGAGCGGAAACCTCGGCACCGGATCATCTATGTGGGCGTCTCCACGGGATTGGGTCCGTTTCGGTCTGTTCTGCCTTCAAAACGGACGCTGGCAGGGAGAACAAATCCTGCCTGAAAACTGGATGAACTATGCCACAACACCAACACCAACAGATCCAATGGCGCATTACGGCGCGCAATTCTGGCTCAACAGCCAAAAGACCGACTACCCTTCCCTGCCTGCAGATTTGTATGAATGCCGGGGAAAAGACATCCAGCGCGTTACGATTATTCCGTCACAAAAGCTTGTTGTGGCAAGGTTCGGTTATACTCCAAACGATTCCGGATGGGATCATGAAGCCTTTATACGACAGGTCCTTAAAGCCATCCGGTAAATTATTTTTTACAGGTATTAATGCCCAACGGCGTGTAAAGTGGACAATACCCGATAGTCGTGGACATAAAGAAAATAACTCAACGGAAATGACTGTGAATTCTTTTAAAATATTAATGCAGCAGGATGTTAAAAATTTATTCCCCGAATCCAAAGTAATGGGTTTTTCCGGCAGTCCCCGAAAAGGCGGAAATTCAGACATCATTTTACAACACATTCTCAACGGGGTCACTGAAAATCAATTTCCCACAGACAGTCTGCGATTGGCCGATTGTCAATATCAGCCGTGCATCGGATGCGAACGGTGCAGAAAAGATAAAATCTGTACCGGACTGATGGATGGTATGTCTTTTCTTTACCCGAAAATTATTAATGCCAAGGGGCTGGTTCTTGTATCACCCACCCATAATTATAATATTACGGCATGGATGAAAGCATTTATTGATCGGCTCTACTGTTTTTACGACTTTAACAATAATCGCCCAAGAGGCTGGTCGAGCCGGCTGGCCGATCAGGGCCGAAAAGCGGTTATCGCTGGCGTATGCGAACAGAAAAGCAAGGAAGATATGGGATTTACCCTGGATGCCATGCGGCGGCCTTTAGAAGCGCTGGGATATGAAATAATCGGCGAATTAACTGTTTTTGGGGTCTTTGACAAAGCCGGTGTTAAAAAACAAAGCCACACAATGATCAAAGCCACCGAACTTGGATCAAATCTGGCAAAATTAATCGGAAATTAATTCAATTGCAATGGGTTTGATATCATCGCCACCATGATTGATCTTGTATTTATAACTGCAGCTCAACCTAAACTGTTTGAATCAAACAACATCTTTCATTCAGATTGACAAAACATACCAAATTGGTATATTACGTATACCATGGAATTTGAATTTGACCCGAAAAAATCGGATAGCAATAAAAATAAGCATGGGATTGATTTTGTTGAGGCCCAAGAGCTTTGGAATGATTTTGATTTATTAGAAATTCCGGCGAAAATAACCGATGAAGTAAGATTTCTGATAATTGGCAAAATAGACGAAAAACACTGGGCTGGAATTATTACATATCGCAATGATAACATACGTATTATCTCAGTACGGCGTGCCGGAAATGAGGAGATTGAGCTTTATGAAAGCTAAAGAATTAGACAAAAAATTTGATGAGGAGAAAAGTATTTTAGACCATCTGGACCTTTCAAAGGCAAGACGGCCGAACCAGGAGCAAAAACGGGTTAATGTCGATTTCCCTCTTTGGATGATTCAGTCATTAGATAAAGAAGCCAAACGTCTTGGTGTTCCACGGCAATCGATTATTAAAATTTGGCTTGCTGAAAGATTAAATAAATCCGCTACTATATAGTATTCGAACCTGACATTCCACATTGACCGGGAGCCCGGTCCGGCCTTTCTGCATTCCCCTTCAGCATTAAATGTTTCCTTAAAAAAATACGCATTGGGTTCCCGGCAAGTGAACTTGGCGTTCGGCACAAAGCAATTGACTTTATATGCATGATAAAATAAATTTATGCATAAAGGAGATTTATTATGAGAACAACCCTTGATTTACCTGACAATTTAATGAATGAAGCCATGAAAATGACCCGCATCAAAACCAAAACCAAGGTCATTATCACAGCTTTGGAACAATTAATTCGAAAATCGCAATTATCAGAGATAAAAGAATTCAAGGGAAAAATAAATTTAGACATTGATTTAGAGACGATTAGAGGGCGTAAATGACGGTATTAGTCGATACTTCAATATGGATAGATTATTTTAGAGGCGGGGATGATTCTATTCAGATGGATTTTTTAATTGAAGAGAACCTCCTTGTAACGAATGATCTTATCCTTACAGAGTTAATACCGTTTCTAAAAGTTCGAAACGAAACAAGAGTTATTAATTTGCTGTACAATATTAACAAATTAGATCTATCCATAAATTGGAATGAAATTATTGATTACCAATATGGATGCTTAAAAAATGGTTTGAACGGTGTTGGTCTCCCTGATCTTTTAATCGTACAAAATGCAAAACAAAATAATTGTAAAATTTACACTTTAGATAATCATTTCTTTTTAATGAAAGATATTCTTTCTCTTCAGATTCAAACATAAACTTCACAATGCCGAACAAAATAATCGAGCAGATGGCAAACGCCGGGGCGCTTTATAAGGAGTTGCCATTTACAAAATTTTTTATCATTTCGGTTGGCAGTACTTTTAACCGGCACTGCTTATTCTTGGCGTTATATTTTATTTTTTATTAAGGAGTGAGCTGATATATGAGATAACAGTACTTCGCCCCAAAAATATATTTGGGAAAATGTTAATAATGACAAACTCGTAAAAAGTCGGATTTCGATGGCAAAGAAAAAAGCTCCACCAAATCTTAAAATTGGCGAGGCGCGCAAATCCTAAGTGATGATTCGTACTTAGCGTACTTTGAAGAGACGAAGGATGTAGCGCAACAAAGAATTTGGACTTTTTACGAAGCCATCAAATATCATACAAAAAACTGGTGAGCATAATGGAAGAAACTCAATGGCACATGAATCCCAATAAAGCAAAGGCAATAATGCTTGCAAAGCGTCAGTTGCCTGAATTTGTATGTGATGCAGTGAATTTGGAGGGGATTAATTTTACCCTTCCTGAAATCCAAACGTTATTGGATGGCATTACAGTTGGCGGTCATACTGTAACTGACCAGCAAATAGCGCTGAATCAAGCCGATACATGGCGGGCCTTATTTGAGATAATAGAAAATAATCAGTTTGAAATCACGATGGAACAAGTCTGTTCGCTTCATCTGATCGCTGCTAAAAATGATGCTTTGGCGTGGGGAAAATTTCGATCCGGCGGGGTTACTATTGCTGGAACTGACTATATGCCGCCTCAGGCAGATTCGCTACCGAAGTTGTTTGAAAAAATGGTGGATGAGGCATCCGGGATATCAGATATTTACGATCAAGCCATCCATTTGTTTCTTACAATGGCGAGATGCCAATTTTTTTATGATGTGAATAAGCGCATGGGGCGATTTATCATGAACGGTCTCCTGTTAAGCCGTGGATACCCGGTGATTAATCTTCCGGCAAAAAGACAATTAGAGTTTAATCAATTGATGCTCTTATTTTACGAAACAGGTGACCAGGAGCCGATGAATACCTTTCTACGGTCTTGTTTAGAAGCAAAAGTGATAGAAATTATGAAAGAGTAATATTGATGGCTTCGTAAAAAGTCCAAATTCTTTGTTGCGCTGCATCCTTCGCTTCTTTATAGTACGATAAGTACTAATCATTACTCAGGATTTGCGCGCCTCGAATTTGGTACTTTTTTCTTTGCCATCGGAATTCGACTTTTTGCGAGTGTATCATATTTGTTGAAACACAATAGCGACTTCTCCCTTTACTTAACTTTTCAGATCTATCTCTGTCGGTGAATTGACGAACCATGCATTTTTCTTTAAAAAATTTCCGCATTTTCAGGTGGCTGTTTAAGCTGTGCAAGTATTCTGCCATCCTTATCCTTACAGCCATTCTGCTGACATCCCTGATCCTTGTTTTTTTACCCACTGCGGTTTCAACTGACTGGAGCCATGACTTTATTCAAACTCAGCTTTCAAATGCGCTGGGTCGGCCTTCCCGTATTGAAGTAATTAACTGGTCATGGTCAGACGGAATTATTATAAATCGACTGGTAATACCTGATTCACCGGAATTTTCTGGGAATTCTCTGGTATCCCTTGACTACGTCAAATTAAAACTCAAGGTTAAACGGCTCCTGCATCGGGAATTAAACATCGAATTTCTGGTTACCGACCTGGATGTCAATATCATCAAGAACAGCAGCGGTATATTAAACGTTGCAACACTTGGCAAAAAAGACACATCCCCTGCCCCGCCCCTCCTAAAAAAATTAGACACCAAAGAAACAGACGAAAAAAAAGAAAAAAAACCGTTTGTTTTGCCGTTCGATGTATCTGTAAAAATCGGATTAGCAGGCATCAATCTCCTCTATGATGACCAGGCAAAAGCAGAAAAATACACAATCAAAGACCTTGAAATTACATTAGACGCCCCGTCTGTAAAAACCGCGCCCATTAACCTGGATGTGGGTACGAATATTATGGTTAATGATCATGCCATTCCCCGGTCGACCCTTTCTGTATCTGTAAAAAACCTTTTTGACACGGATGGTGCGTTAAATGTTGACGGATTTATTGCCGTGTTGGATGCCGAATTGCCCGGCATCATCGCTGATCTTCAAGCCGATATGCCAGCATCTATGATAAAGAGCAAAATCCACATTGATCTGGCATCTGTAATGGAAGTTGCCGTTCCCCTGATTCCTGAGTTCCCGTCACCTACAGAAATTAAAGGGTTGATTGAATTAACAGCTGCCACCGGAACCCGACCGGAAGACCCTCTGGCGTTTGATGCAACACTTTCCGCTTCAGACCTTGAGGTTTCCGGAAAAGTCATTAATGGGAAATCAATCGGACCAGGAAATTTCAGTGTTCATTTAAACGGCATCATGGATTTACAAGCAGAAAAACTGGATCTCGAAACCGGTGAGATTCACATACTTGAAAACAGCTTTATCAATGTGTCCGGCCGGGTTGAACAGATTAAACAGGATAATAAAGAAATTCATCTGGCCATTTCCCCTCTTTACCTGGATTTAAATGAAATCATCTCTTTTGCGCAGGCGTTTATCCCGCCGTCAGTAAAAACAGACAATCAGGACAAACAGGCAAAAATATCGCTAAACGAACTGCGCATTGACGGATGCCTGCCGAAGGGCCGGTCAGATGTAGTAATTGTTGATCTGAAAATAAACCTGCCAAAAGTCCTATTAAAGGATAAAACAGACGGCCAACCCATGCTTCAGGTCTCCGGCACACGGATAAATCTTGAAAAACTGACAGCAACGCTGACAGATCTTTTTCCTGAATCAGCAGCTATGAGAATATCCCTGGCAGTTGATGAACTGTTAAACGGTAAAACACCGAATGAGGTTAAACTTTCCAATATCAGCCTGGCGCATCTAACGGCAGAGGCCCAAAACATAAACAAAATGGTCATTCAAAAAGCCGGTGAATCAAAACTTGCCATTTCCGGCAATTTATCACTGAAAAACGAATTAAAAATCGAACAGATTCAGCTTCCGGACATGCTTCAAATCAACGACCTGAAACAGTCCTTAAAGGTTAACGCATCTGTCCGATCAGATGAAACAATTATTGGGTCGCTGGATCATCTGGATGTAACCGTTCAAAAAGTTTCTGTTCTCAAAGAAGATATCGGACCCATTAATTTAGACACCGGCATCAATATCCACTTAGCACTTGATGAAGTATTTTTAAAAAATCTGGATCCGGTTAATGCTGACATTAAACACTTCATTGCCCGCATGACTGCCGGAGATGCAGTTTCTTTAGCAATAGATGCCAGTGCGGTTGATTTGGCAAACACGTCTTTTGTTGCGGCTGTAAAAGTTAATGCAGACCTTAAGGCATTGATAAGTAAATTACCGGAAAAATTGATTTCCGGGTTTAACGGTGAAGGAAATTTAAATATTTCCTTAGATGCTGCCGGCCAACGGCCGAATGCTGACGAAATCGATGCGCTAAAGAAAAAACAGTTTTCGGATAATCTTGAATTTATTGACCACCTAAATTTCAGCATAAATATAGAAAACGGTTTTGTTGAAATATCCAAACACGATCGAAACCCGATAACCGTTAAATCCATCACTGCCAGGCCATTACTTTCTTATGTACTTTTCGGAAAAACCGGCAAAGGCGATGTCATCAGTTCAATTACCGCCGGTTCTTTAAACGGCCTGCCCGGCATAAATCCGGACGCACCGTTATCAGCACAATTATCTTTATCTGCCGGTCATGAGTATGCAAAAACCATGAACCTGGATCAGTCTTTAACCATTTCCTCGGCAGGCATGAAAAAATCTTTTAATATAATTGATGAATCCATCAATATCACGGTTGACGGACTGGATCAGATCATATCCCGATCACCATTACCTGAACTTCCCATGTGGCTTTCAAAAATAGGGGCGGATATTCGTGCGAACGTTAAAATCCCGGATTGTAGAGCTTTGAAGGCATTGGGCCTTCCCGTGCTTTCAGAAGCAGACCTTGACGGATACGTTTCCGCAGGGGTCGCATTTGCCCTGATACCGGATCAGTCAATAGATGGCGGCATCACCCTGACAATCAATGATATGAACCTGACCATTCCAAAAAAGATATCTGTTGAAAAAACAAATGTGAATATTGATTTGTCAAAGTCATACCTGATTCAATCAGCAAACACGGCGGCGGCAGTTTCCGAGAGTGCCGGCCTTTCCGCAAATGTCATAGATTCCGGCTGGCAATCTTCTTTATTTTACCAAAATTCAGATATTTACCGTCATATCCGGAAGATGCACGAACGGATGAATCCGAAACCTGCCATCTCGTTTGAAAAAGCGGATGTTCTCATCGCTCCGTTTCCTTTGATCATAGATGAGTCCATGGTGATGGTGAATCTGAACAACGGCCTGCCAAACCTGGATTATTTCCAGTTCAATCTATTGGGCGGCACTATTAACGGGTCCATCACCTTGCTTTACGACAAGTCAGATGAACCATTACAGAAAAAAAATCAGTTTAATGTAAGCACGGCCCTGACCTTTTCCGGAATCAATTTCGCACAGTTTTTTCCCGAAGCGTTTTCCAGAGACGATTATTCAAAAGCAAACATCAGCGGATCGCTTTACGCGGACTTTCCTGTTACAGACCAGCTTCAGACCCTACTTGAAGATGCAGCCATTACGGTGGCGTTTACCCACATCGGTTCCAGTGCTCTTGAACGGCTTTTATATTCATTAGATCCCTATGAGAGCAATGAGGCGATTGTTGCCCAACGCCGACTATTAAAAAACGGATCTCCTAAACAAATCCGCTTAGACATTAAAGACGGGTTTATGTCTTTGCGCGGAAAAGTTTCCATTAAGGGTATTGAAATTTCTTTGCCGGCTATTCGGCGTTTAAATATCGCGCAGGTTCCGGGTCTAAAACGCTTTGAAGAGAAACTTTCCAGCTTAACACCGGTGATTAAAATTTTGCAAAAAGTTGCCGCTGAGCATATTGTGATTAATAAAGAGACGAAAATGATTTATTTTGAATGATTTCAGATAAAAATGACTTTATATTAAAGGATAACCTTATGAAAAGAATAATTATATTTTTAATCCTGGCAGGCCTGTCCGGCTGCACACTGGCAGACATTAAAGTGGAAATGCTCAGCGAACGAACTGCTTTGGAAAATCAAGTGCTGGGTTCTTATAATGCACTTGATTCGCAGATGCTGCTGGCGGCATCGGTCCGGGGCGTGGATACCAGCGGTAATATCGCCCGGCCGCCGGCACACAGCCGGGAATACAAGGACACCATCAGCGCCATGCAGATTATCGATTTTCATGCCGATGACCTGAAGTCATTTAAGCAACTGGGCTGGGCCGGTGAAAACAACCAGGGACTGATCGAACCATTTAAAATCGACCGCACAGATATACCGGATGAACTTAAAAATTTTGCTGACAGATATTCTGCCAAAGAATTTGAATTTGTGGTTACAAAAATAAACCAATCCCGTGAAAAAATCATGATGCGGGTGATTTATATGAATGAGGACCTGAGTGAAACCGACCTGCCGGCGGTAAAAAAAATATTTGCTAAAATCAACGCAGAAAAAGCCGGTCCCGGAGAACAAATCCAGGATGCGGACGGAAACTGGCTGGAAAAAGCAAAAAGGGATATGCCATGAAATCTATCCGATTGATCACACAGCCACAGGGGTTAAAGGTTTTTGATTTATTTTTTCTGGTTTTTTTTCTTTTTGTGTTTAATTGTCTGCGGTTGGCTGATGCACAGGCTGAAACAAAAAATCCAGTTAAAAACCTCATCAATCGCCCCACCCAGATCACATCACGCACGGAACCGGTCCTTGATATGGCCGTTTCTGCTGATGGCCGACATATCGTCTATATCAGTGGAGACGAAAAACCCACAACCCTCTGGCTGGCATCGGCAGATCCGGATGTTGTCATCTTACCTGAAAAACTGGCAGAAGGCGTGTCTGTAAAATCATCTCCGGCAATTTCTGCAGATGGTCGATATGTGGCATATGTGGACACAGGCCATGATGTGAAAGGCGATATCTACATTATCGATCGAAAAGAGGATGACGCCAAACCGGTTCGCCTGACCGACAGAAAAACCGAAGACGGCGGTCCCTGCTTTTCATCTGACAGCCGGTTTATTTATTTTCATCAGGCCACGGGCAATCGTTCCCGACAGCTTTCTGTACTTGATTTGAAAAGAGGCAGCAAGAATCCCTTATTGCTGAGTACCGGGGGAGATGCCATGTTCTGCGCGTTGTCACCCGATAACAGCAAACTGGCGTTCGTATCTGCCCGGAATGATGCATCCGGCGATATCTTTATCTTAAATACGGACGACGGCACGGTTCGTCAAATCACCGGCGGCCCGGCCATCGACATGTTTCCCCAATGGACGCAAGACAGCCGCACGCTTTATTTTTCACGAATCGGATCAGATACGAATCATGACAAAAAACTGAGCCCGGAAGATCACTCGATTATCTGTAGAATTCAGACGGATGACCCAAACCATATCCCCTATCCGGTGACCCCGCTCAATCAGGTTTCTTTTAAACCGTTTGCTGCCAATGGCAGAATTTATTTTCTTTCCAGCCAGGGAGGTGTAAGCAACTGCTGGTCTGTTCCGGATGAAGGGTACATCCGTACCGCCGGTTCATCTGCGGAACAATTTTTAAAAGCAGAAAATATCGCCAACAGGATTCCTTACGATCCTTTTATAACCCTGCTGGCATATGTCCGGGTCATTGAAAATTTTGCTGATGATACGGTTGATTGTGCAAAAGCCGGTTATAAAACGGCCGGCATATTCCAGGAATTGAACCTGACAACATCGGCGATGGGGGCTTACCAGTTTGTCCGCAACACCTACCATGATATTCTTCCCGAATCCATACTCGCGCAAATCAGGCAAATCCGCATCGACGTTCAATCAAGTACGGAATCGGTTACCCGTGCATCTAAAAAACAGACTATCCTGGAAAGAAGCCTGACCCGCCTGGACCAGATTATTTTTCAGTATCCCGGTACGATAGCGGCAGAAGCAAAAATAGAAAGCGTCAATATCGTGTTAAAATCAGACCCTGGTCTGGCTGAAATGACAAAAGCGCTTGACCGGCTGGATGAAGTCATTTCAGATGATACCGCAAAAAATTCACAAAAGGCACAGGCATTATTTATCAAGGCAAAAATTTACGCCAAAACCGCTGCTGGAAACCAGGTGACCGAGACCTTAAAAGAGATTATTATTAATTATCCCAAACAGCGTAAATGGATGGACAAAGCGGTTGATGGCATTATCTCAAACATCCTGACAAGTTTTTCCAATACCGACCGGGATATAAAAATCCAAAAATTGAATCTTGCAGCCATCGAAAATCAGGCAAGCGCCCCGCCCCTTGCCATGGGCGCGTTAAACCGCATCGGTGACCTGTATTATAAATCCGATGAACTGCTTCAGGCAAAGGCGGCGTATAAAAATGTCCTGGATTCATACACGGAACTAACCACCCAGACGGCTGCTGCCCGGCTCTCTTTAGCGGAAATTTTATTCAACGAGGAACAGTTTCGCGCAGCCATAGATCTTTATGAAAAGGAAATCAGCCTCAGGGATTTTACAGACCGGATTTATCAGCTGGCTCGCCAGGGCTATATCCGGAAAAATGTTTCTGCCGGTGAATTTTTATTCCGCCTGGGGGAAATCCCGTCAGCCCGCACCATGTTTAAGGAACTCATTGATTATGACGACCGGATTATTGAAGCCCATCGCGGATATATTAAGTGCGCAGCGGTTTCCGGCGATATTGAAAACGTATTGGCGGTATACCGCAAAAATCTGAAATCGGATGCCAATGATCCTGTCTGGCTTTACTGCACCGGGCTGTGTTTGACGTATTTAAATAATGAGGATTCGGCAAAAGAAGCAAAAAAGTTGATTGAAAAATCAATTCGTTTCAACAGCAGCCACGAATATTTTCACCAGACCCTCGGATATGTGCATGAAGTGCTTGAAACTGTTTACGGTGAACCCGGGCAGTTGGAACACGCGTTAATGTCGTATCAGAAGGCTTATTTTTTAAACGATCATGTTCAAAATCCGGAAAATGCCGCCAACCTGGAATTAAACCTGGGCAATATTTATTATCTATTGGGACAATACGGAAAAGCGGTTGATTTCTATTCATTGCGCTATCAAAGGGGTATTGAATTTTCAGACCCTAACACTGAAATTGTTTTCTTTAAACGATACGGAGAATGCGCGTTTCAGGACAATAATATCACAAATACGATTAGTGCATTTTCCCGAGCAATTGAACTGATTGACCACCACGTTAATCCACTGGCGCCTTCCCGGGCGTTTGATAAACTAAACCGCTATATAAAAAATAAAATTCTCGATCCGGCAGTCACCATCGAAGAAACAAAAGTTCCGGCGGAAAAAACTGCTCAAAAACAATCCGAACAGAATCTGAAGGCGGCCGCTCTTTCTGAAAACGCATTTGCCCCACCGTCTGAGAAATGGAATTTATATAAAGCAAAAATGCTCCTGCTCATCGAAGAACAGGAACAGGTAAACAAGTCCGCGCTTAAACTCGCCCAAAAATATAATGCTGCGATTAAAGAAATTCCAGGAAGCCTGCCCGTGATAAACGCTTCTCAAAATTTGTCTAATCTTACGCTTCAGATTCAAAAAGCCCTGGATTTTCCGGAACGCCTGATTGAACTTAAAGCGGAAATATCAGACCGTCTGGGTCTGGCGTATCAGGAAAATGGTGATTGGGAAAAGGCTGCCCAAACGTTTGAACAGGTATTTTTAATCAATGAAAAAACAGGAAATGTTACCAATCTGACCCGGAACCGCCGTTCGGTGGCGTATAATACCTACCAGTTGGCCAACAGCGTCACCGGCGAGCAGCACAACCAGCTGTTAAAAAAAGCGTCGGAAGACTTTTATCAGGTTTTATCTTTAATTAATCTTTATGGTGTTCCGGCACCGGTTGAAAAAGAAAAACAAGCGTTAATCGATATCTCCGTTTCCATGTCTCTGGATGCGGCCGCTGCCACCCAGGCGGCCAAAGGATTTTCAGAATCACAGGAAAAACGCCTGGCCGAAACATTTATCTCACGAATCCAACTGGAACTGGGACACCTGGAAATAGCCCGCAATGAACTGGAAAAGCAGCTCAAGGATTATCCAAACCCGGAAACTGTTCAGGTAAAAGACCAGTATGGGGTTTCTTTGCTGTATCACCGCGCCGCACTCATTAATAACGCAGTGGGTAATTTTGAAAGCGCTTTTGAAAAATTCGCAATTTCTGCCCGTCTTTGCCTGAAACTGGAAAATCCGGTGAGTGCCGCAATAAATGTCACCAACATGGCATCTGCCGAACAACAATTATTAGCCGAACAACAATTATTAGCCGAACAACAATTATTAGCCGGACAAAATGCCGCCAGGTTTTCAGCGGCCCGGTTAAAATTTAATCGACTGCAGACGCTTGATAAACAAACAGCCGACCTTCTTTCAGCGAATACAGGCATAACCGGTTTATTAATACTGATGCAATATCATAACACGCTGGGCGTTTTTTATTTTAATGCCGCCAGACAAGTTTCCTCCCTTTCCACATCTATTGAAGATTCGGTCCTTCAGATTAACCTGCAGCAGCAAGCAGTCGGGCATTTTACCCGGGGGCTGGCGCTTTTTGACAAAAATACATCCCAATTCACCCGGCAATTTCTGGAAACCGGAACATCACTTTACCTTAATATGGCCGCGGTCTCCCGTGACCTTGGTGACGAACAGGCATCTGTGCTGTTCTACCAGCAAGCGCTCAAATATTCTGAAACGGGCGTTTTTCAGGATATGAAATGGCGGGCGCTGATCGGTCTTGATAACATCGAAAAAGCGCTCGAAGTGCTTGAAGCGGTTCCTATCTCCCGGGCCGGGTGTGAACCCATGGAAATTATCGACAGTTTTGGATCCCTTGTATTTGAAAAACTAAAAAACAGAAAAACGGATGCGGCTTTGAATCTGGCGGAAAAAATTTCCGAGCTGGAACGGTTCAACCGATTGGCCCCCTATTGTCGGCCACAGAGCACGCATGAAAAAACGTTTTTTGCTAAACTCTACCCACGCCTTGAACAAATTCAAAAACTTAAAAAAGAAGCAAAAGGCGCCGACAAAGACCATCGCCCATTTATCGAACAGCGGCTTGAAAATGAAAAGCTGCTGCTGGCAGAACATTTGGGTGCAAACAATGAAAATCTACCGGCGCCGTTTAAAAATATCGGCAACAAAAAAACGCAGGATCTTGCGGTTCTTCTCATGGCGCTATCGCAAAATATTGAAAAGACCGCAGACGCGCTGGCGGAGATCAATATTAAACTAATGAACGCGGAGACCAACACCGGGAAAAACCAAAACCTGGCAAAAAAATTATCTGACACCCATCAAAAACAAATCAGCCGATACAAGGCCCTTGCCGAGGATGCATATTATGCACGACCCGTGACTTCACCGCCCGATTTTATCTCCCTGATGTCTGCGGAGCCGTTTGATGTTATGGATCTGGCAGAAGTTCTGACCGATGATGATGCGGTGGCGAGAATTTTTCATACGGGTCGCAAAAATTCGCCCTATGCTCTGTTTCTGATCACCAAAGAGGAAACTAAAGCCTTTATCGCTGATGACATAAATACGATCAAACAAAAAATTGATCATACGATTGACTGGATCACACCGTATATTGTCTATGAGAATCCGGCGGCTTTGAATTTTGAACGATCATACCCGTATGCACTCAGCGCAAAGCATTTGCAAAGATGCATCAGCAGCCGAAAACCGTTTAAACAAAAATTAATTGCCGTTCCGCAGATACAATTTCCCAATTCCGTGGCAGCACAATATGACATCAAATCCTATGCCCCGGATAAAAATGGGGATGATGATATGGATGAAGACAGTTTCCAGAATGTTTTCTCAAACGTCAACACGATGGTTATTTCAAACGGGCCTTTGCCGGCCACAACCATTCCCACTAAACCGGGTGATATTGCCAGATGCTTTTATGCGGTTTATACCGACGACGACAGTCGTATTCGGCTGGAACAATTGCTGGCATCATCTTCAAACCTTTCATTATCAATACTCAACAGCCTTGGCCCGAATCATCTTTATCTCGCCGGTCACCTGTTTTCCATATACGGATGCCCAACAATAATTTTTGTTGATGACGCACAGAAAAAAATGCCTCTGGTAGCAGAAATTCTTACTTCATATTCCGACATGTCCGGTATTGAAGCATTAAAATCGGTTTTTTCCACTTTGAGCCCTGAAAAAGAAAGTGCTCCTGAAAATATGAAACCGGCCCAAACAAAATCAAAAATGATAAAGCCAGAAAATATTAAACCTGAAAAAATTCTGCCAAACCAGCTCTTGCACCTCGGCTACCAGGGGATGAGCAAAAAAGAATCCGCAAAATTTGCCAAAAAGAATTTTATCCAATACGTCAAAATCGGACGATCAAAATTTGACCGCAAGGATTATACATCCGCTACTGTTTTGTTTGAAAATGCCATTGCCGTTGCCAATGAAATTTCAAAATATGACCACTATCTTCCGGATTTGTATAAATATGCCCGTGAAAGTGCCTACCGTTCCGGCAACAATGAGGAGGCGTTAATTTTCGCCAAAGATCTTGCCGATCTTTTTACTGACGCTGAACCCGGTTCAAAAGCCCACGCAGAGTCCCTGTTGCGCTTAGGACTCATGTATTCCAAAAAAAATGATTTTGAAAAAGCCATTCCTGTTATCGAACGTGCGGTTCACATCATGTCCCAGTTACCACCGGACGAGGATCTGGTTCGTGCTGTCATGGACTTGGGGATTGTCCTGGAAAATGCCACAAACTATGATACCGCGTTAAGCCGGTTTCAAGCCGCAGCCGACCTCAGCCAGACGCTGGACCAGTCTGAACTTTTAGGAGAACAATACCTGAATATCGGGCGGGTGTATGATCTGAGGTTAAACCAGTATGCTACAGCCATATTAAATTATGAAAAAGCATTAGAAATTTATACGGCATCCGAGGATTATGAAAAAATTAGCGAATCAAAACTCAATATCGGCCGGTGTAATCGTTTGCTGGGAAATTTTTCCAAAGCCGACCTTTATTATAAACAAAGTCTTTTGATGATCGAATCCAAAACGCCGGATCAGCTGATGATTAAAGTCAAAATCCTCATCGAACAGGCGAACAATGCATGGTTCCAGGGAAGATATGAACAGGCATTTAAACTTCAACGACAGTGTTACACCATTGCTAAAGATGAGCAGTTTTCGCTGATGAAAGTGATCTCGCTAAATACAGAAGGACTGATATGGTGGACTTTAGGCGATTATGACAAAGCGCTCGAAGCCTTAAATAACGCACTAACCGATGCCGCGGACTTAAAAATACGCCAGGATGAAATCGCTTCCACGCTCAATAATATGGGACTGATTTATCGCGATAAGGGCGATTATGACAAAGCCCTGGCAACTTTTGACCAGGCAATTTTAATTGACACATCCATGGGTTCAAAATGGGGACTGGCCTATGATTACAGAAACAAAGGGCTAACTTTTCTGAAACTCAACCAGCCGAAAGAAGCGGCAGCGCTTTTTGATCAGGCATATTCAATTTCCACAGCCATCGGCAACCGCATTAACGCGGCCAAAGCGATTCTGGGAAAAGGCGATGCCCTGTTTGCCTTAAAAGACTATCCAAAGGCTCAAATTGCTTATCAGACAGCCCTGGATCTTTCCGAATCCATGCTGATAAAAGAAACCCAATGGCGGTCTTTGTTCGGCCTGGCGAAAATTCAGATCACTTTTTACAACGACCTGGATACTGCTGAAACGCTGCTTCGTAAATCCGTGGAAGTGATCGAACAACTCCGTTCGGACATAAAAATCAAACAACTCAAGGAAAATTTTATTGCCAACAAACTTTCGGTTTATGAAACCCTGGTAAAGCTTCTGGCAGATAAAAATTTACCGAGACAGTCTTTTGAAATGGCTGAACGGTCACGGGCCAGAAATTTCATCGATCTTTTGGGAGGTCAGCAAATCGAATTTGCAGATGCAGCGGATCAAATACTGTATAAAAAACAGCAGATCATAAAATCGGAAATTGAAACAACGCAATTATTACTGGGGCAAACATCTGGAGATGGCTCTGAACGTGAAATTTACACAAAGACCTTAAACAATCTGCAGCATGATCTTCAAAATATCATGATCGACATGCAGCTGCAAAATCCGCAACTGGCGTCGATGGTTGCTGTTCCAGAGGTGGATACACAAAAACTGATCCATTTCATGGAACCCGGCACCGCCCTTTTGTCTTATTATCTTCTTGAAACGGAAATCTTCTGCTGGATTTTACGTTCTGATATTGAAAATCCGGAAAAACAACTTCAGCTGATCCGGATTCCTGTAGACCGGGTTGCACTTGAAAAGCAGATTCTGGAATACCGGCGGATCATCCAGAACCTTGAACCCTATGAAAAACATGCCACCGATTTATACAATCAGCTGATTTTTCCTTTAAAAGAGCTGCTGCATGATGTGCATACTATTGGCATCAGCCCCCATGGTTCTCTGCATTACCTTTCTTTTGCCACCCTGTACGATGGAAAATCCTTTCTTTTGGATAAATTTTCCCTGTTTTATGTTCCCAGTGCCGCAGTGCTGGAATACACTTTAAATCGACGCATGACCCGCCCCTATCGAAGCCCCAAAGTTCTTGCGGTGGGAAATCCGGATCTGGGCGATCCTATTTTAGATCTTCCGTTTGCCGAGCAGGAAGTGGGTTCTATTAAATGGAATTTTCCGGAAGTTTCTATTTTAACAAGAGAAAATGCAACGGAAGATTGGGTGACAAACAATATATCCGGGTTTGACATTATCCATATTGCTTCCCACGGTGAATTTGACCCGGTAAATCCCCTTCTGTCAGCCATTAAACTGGCTGTCCCTTCGGATAAAAACTTTACAAAACCTGATTTCGATGGCAACCTAGAGGCGGGTGAAATTTTCGGCCTGAAAATAAACGCGGACATGGTATTTCTAAGCGCCTGCCAGACAGGTTTGGGGAAAATAAGTGCCGGAGATGATGTGGTCGGGCTCAACCGGTCTTTCTTTTTTGCCGGAACCCATACGGTTGTTTCAAGCCTCTGGCGGGTCAGTGACGTGTCAACCGCTGTCATGATTAAAACTTTCTATCGCCTGTATATGAATCAAAACAAGGCGGACTGTTTGAGACAGGCGGCACTGCATGTCAAAACACGGTACCCGCATCCCGGATATTGGGGAGCGTTCACTCTGGTCGGCGACTATTATTAATGATGGCTTCGCAAATAACTAATGTAGGTCGGGATTCTTTCCCGACAAATGAAAAATGTCAATCGGCAAATTTTGGTGCCGGGTAAGAAACCCGGCCTACGGCTCATTGCTCAATTTTTGTTCGCCTGGCCAATTTTTATAAGAATGATGAAACTTTTTTTCTTAACCTTAAAATCTGATATCATTTATTTAAATCTTTTTACTGAGGCATAAAAATGAACCGAAAATTGATTTTTTCTTCCACCCTGTTTTTTTGTTTATTTTTCATCATATCCATTAGCTTTGCAGCAACAACATTGTATGTAACATCAGAGAATGCGGAATTAAAATCCGAAAGCTCGAATTCATCGGATACCATTATCGAACTGAACCGCGGCGCTGAGCTGACCTTTGTTTCAAAAAAAGGCAGATGGTATCAGGTCACCACCGAAAATAATACGACCGGTTGGGTTTACCGGGGCAAGGTGTCTGAAGAAGAACCGGAAAT
>JAGGYV010000371.1 GCA_021162325.1 Desulfobacteraceae bacterium
AAACTCCAAATCAGGAAAGTTGAATATTAAATATGGGAAAAGCACCTAAAACGGTCTACTCCTGTCAGGAATGCGGGTATCATGCGCCCAAATGGCTTGGGCGCTGTCCGGAATGCGGCGGATGGGATTCCTTTGTTGAGGAACGCACAGCGCCTGCGAATCAACCCGGTGTACGGCCCGGAAAGCCTTTTTTGCGATCCACGCCGGTTCCCATTGATTCGGTGGTCATCGATGAAGATCATAGGACGCTAACCGGTATCGGTGAGTTTGACCGGGTGCTGGGCGGCGGGCTTGTACAGGGCAGTCTGGTCCTCATCGGCGGGGATCCGGGTATTGGCAAATCCACCCTGATTCTTCAGGTAATTTACGGGCTGGCCATGGGGAATAAAAAGATTTTATATGTGTCCGGTGAAGAGTCCATTCGGCAGATCAAAATGCGGAGTCAGCGTCTGGGCACTGTTTCGCCCGGCATGCTGGTTGTCTCGGAAATTAATATTGATGTTATTCTGGATATGACCGATTCGCTTAAACCGGACGCACTGGTGATTGATTCCATTCAGACCATGTTCAGCCCGGATGTGTCATCCGCTCCCGGAAGTGTCAGCCAGGTTCGGGAAGCCACAATGAAATTAATGCTCATGGCAAAGCAGACCGGTATCCCGACGTTTCTGATCGGCCACGTGACCAAAGACGGGGCCATTGCCGGGCCGAGAATTATGGAACACATGGTGGATACGGTATTGTATTTTGAAGGGGATCAGAATCATGAATTCCGTATTCTTAGAGCAGTAAAAAACAGATTTGGCTCCACCAATGAAATCGGCGTGTTTGAAATGAAAGAAAACGGCCTGGCGGAAGTGCAGAATCCGTCGGCGATTTTTCTGGCGGAACGGGCGGCCAATGCGGCAGGATCCGTGGTAACGGCCTGCATAGAAGGGACCCGGCCGATATTGGTGGAACTCCAGGCATTGATCAGCAGTGCGGGATTCGGCACCCCGCGCCGGACGGTTTTGGGACTGGATTATAACCGGGTGTCATTGCTTGTGGCGGTGATGGAAAAAAAATTAGGCTTGAATTTGGCCGGGCATGATATATTTATGAATGTTACCGGCGGCGTGAAAGTTTCAGAACCGGCGGTTGATTTGGGCATCGTGGCGGCTGTGGCGTCGAGTTTTTTGGACCGGCCGATTCCGGAAGCAATGATTGCCATCGGAGAAGTCGGCCTTTCCGGCGAGGTGCGGGGGGTCTCCCATCTGGAAGCCCGAATCTCCGAAGTTGAAAAAATGGGATTTACAAAATGTATTGTGCCGAAAACAAGTTTAAAACAGATGAATAAAAAAAATGGTATTGAGTTAATCGGGATTAGCAAGTTGGTGGAGGTTATGGAAAACCTATTTTGATGAAACAAAAAAAAACATCAAGCAAATACCAGACGGATCATTACGCGCGAAAAGCGAAAAAGGAAAATTTTCCGGCCCGGTCCGTATATAAGCTTAAAGAAATTCAGAAGAAATTCAAGCTTATTAAAACAGGCGACAAGGTGCTGGATCTGGGGTGTGCCCCGGGGTCCTGGGCCAAATTTGCCGCAGAACTTGCCGGAAAGGAAGGCCGGGTGATCGGTGTGGATCTTAAAAAAGTATCTGAACGATTCCCTTCAAACACCCGCATTATCATCGGTAATGTGATTGAATTGGCGGAAAAGGATAAAGAAAATCTGGCTGAAATCATCGGAACAGGCTATCATGCGGTTTTAAGTGATATGGCGCCGTCAACCACCGGACGCAAAGAGGTGGATGCGGCCCGGTCATATTATCTTTGTATGGCTGCCCTGACAATCGCTCAAAAGGCGCTGAAACCAAACGGTTGCTTTGTGAGCAAAATTTTTCAGGGTGAAGATTTTGAAGAATTTAAAGATGCGGTCTGCCAAATTTTTGACAAACATAAAATTTTTAAACCCCAAAGCTGCCGCAAGGAAAGCAAGGAAATTTATATTATCGGTTTGGGTAAAAGGATATAACAGGAGGAGAATAGATGTCGGGACATAGCAAGTGGGCAAACATAAAGCACAAAAAGGGCGCTGAGGATGCGAAGCGGGGAAAAATTTTTACAAAAGTCGTCAAGGAAATTATCGTTGCCGCCCGTTTCGGCGGCGGCGACCCGAGCGCCAATCCGAGGCTTCGCACGGTGCTGCTCAAGGCAAAAGCATGCAATCTTCCCAAGGACAATATCGATCGGGCGATCAAAAAAGGAATTGGCGAACTGGAAGGCGTTAATTACGAGGAAAATTCCTATGAAGGGTATGGGCCGGGCGGGGTGGCGGTTCTGGTGGAATCTTTGACCGACAACAAAAATCGCACGGTGGCCGATGTTCGTCATATCTTCAATAAATATAACGGGAATCTCGGTGAAAACGGTTGCGTGGGCTGGATGTTTGATAAAAAAGGGTGGTTTTCGGTGTCAAAATCGGATGCTGATGAAGAAGAGCTGATGATGGTGGCTTTGGATGCCGGTGCTGAAGATGTGAAAGATGAGGATGATGATAATTTTGAGATCATTACTGCGCCGGATGATTTTGAAGCGGTCAAGGCTGCCCTGGAAGCGGCCTCGGTTCCGGTGGTTGATTCGGAAGTCACTATGCTGCCCCAGAATTATGTCAGTCTGACCGGAAAGGAAGCACTGTCCATGTTGAAGTTGATGGATGCATTGGATGATAACGATGATATTCAGAAGGTTTATACGAATGCGGATATACCGGATGAGGTGATGGACTTATTATGAAATCGATTTTAATAATCCGACTTCCAAATAACTTATCCATAACCTTTTGAAATGATGGACAAGTTATTTTTCTGATACAGTGGTGATGCGTCACCATGAAAAGCTTTTTACGAAGCCATCAAATATTTATTCACCGATGATTTTTACCAGCACCCGTTTACGCCGGCGACCGTCAAACTCTCCGTAAAAAATCTGTTCCCAGGTGCCAAAGTCAAGGCGGCCGTCCGTTATGGCGACCACCACTTCCCGCCCCATCACCTGTCGTTTCATATGCGCATCCGCATTATCTTCCCCCACATTGTGCCGGTATTGTGAAACCGGTTCATGGGGGGCGAGTTTTTCAAGCCACAGCTCATAATCATGATGAAGACCGGATTCATCATCATTGATAAACACGGATGCGGTAATGTGCATGGCATTGACCAGGACTATTCCTTCTTTGATGCCGCTTTGCATCAGACATGCTTCCACGTCAGGGGTGATATTGATAAACGCACGCCGGGTGGGGACTTGAAAAAAAAGTTCTTTGCGATAGCTTTTCATTTGAGATCCTAAGATATTTATTTGAGTTAAATTCAAAATGAACAGGTATCGGTTTGACACGGATATGATGTTCATTTACAAAGTAATGTGCCTGATATGATAACAGAAGAAAGTTTGAAAAACATTATAAAGCATCATAACATAATTTTTATAACTCCAAAATGGTCGCGTTTTTAAAATTATTAAAAAAATGAATACAAGCAACATAAACGACCCGCTCAAACATATTGAAAGACTTTTGCCCGATGCCTTGCATGTCACCCGGCAAGCCGTACTGCGCGAGATTCGGCAGATCCGGCAGCGTAACCATACATCACCGGTCGATAAAAAAATATTAAATAAAATTAATAGTATAGAAAAAAAGCTCCTGGTTTCCATTGATCGTAAAAAAAGTCGTCTGCGCCATCGTCCAAAGATCTCCTATGATGAAAACCTGCCGATTGTGGATCGAAAAAAAGACATCATTGAAGCGATTCAGAACAATCAGGTGGTGATTGTATCCGGTGAAACAGGTTCTGGAAAAACCACCCAGCTGCCCAAGTTCTGCATAGAGGCCGGCCGGGGCATTGACGGGCTGATTGGTTGTACCCAGCCCCGTCGGATTGCCGCCATGACAGTGGCCCAGAGAATATCAGATGAACTGGGAGAATCTCTGGGACAATCGGTGGGCTACAAGATACGGTTTGCCGATCGGACCAGTAAGGATAAAGCTTATATCAAAATGATGACCGACGGCATCCTGCTGGCCGAAGCCCAGTCGGACCGGTATTTAAATGCGTATGATACCCTGATTATTGATGAGGCCCACGAAAGAAGCTTAAATATTGATTTTATCCTCGGTATTTTAAGAACCCTGCTGGGAAAAAGAAAAGACTTAAAGCTCATTGTGACGTCCGCCACCATTGATACGGAAAAGTTTTCAAAAGCATTTGATAATGCGCCGGTAATCGAAGTTTCCGGCCGAATGTTTCCGGTGGAAGTGCGCTACTGGAAATCGGCGGTGGCCAGTGATGATGATTCGGAAGAGCAGACCATTGTGGATCGGGCGGTGGATGCGGTGGACAGCATTGCAGATTATCACCATACCGGTGATATCCTTATTTTTATGCCCACCGAGCATGATATCCGGGAAACCTGCGAGAATCTTGAAGGGCGGAAATATCGGCATACAATTATCCTGCCGCTGTATGGCCGGCTTTCCGCTGCCGACCAGATGAAAGTGTTTGCGTCCCATGCGGGCCGTAAAATCGTCGTTGCCACCAATGTTGCGGAAACATCAATTACCGTTCCCGGGATCCGGTATGTGGTGGATACGGGGGTGGCCAGAATATCCAGTTATGATCCGAGAACCCGGACCATGTCATTGCCCATTCTGCCTGTTTCAAAAAGCAGTGCGGATCAGCGGATGGGGCGGTGCGGCCGGGTGGAAAACGGCATTTGTATCCGGCTTTTTTCAGAAGCGGATTATAATAACCGTTCTTTGTTTACGTCCCCGGAAATATTACGCGCCAACCTTGCCGAAGTAATCCTGCGGATGATTTCATTGAAACTGGGTGATATTAAATCTTTTCCGTTTATTGATCCGCCGCCGTCAAGACAGATAAAGGACGGATTTAATATGTTGGTGGAACTGGGGGCCATTGTTGCGAACTCCGGCAGGAAAAAGGACAATGCCCCGTTTAAATTGACGAACCATGGGCGGTTGATGGCCCGAATCCCCCTCGGACCCCGGTTGTCCCGGATGCTGATTGAAGCATGGGAGAAGGGGTGTATGCGGGAAGTGACGGTCATCGTGTCTGCGCTGACAATTGTCGATCCAAAGGAAAAACCGAGGGAGGCATTTACAAAGGCGGAAGCCGCCCATGCGCGGTTTACGGATAAGGCCTCTGATTTTATTTCGTTGTATAATATATGGAAAGGATGTTTTAAAAATTTAGATAACAGAAAGCCGTTTATCCGCGCCCGGGATCTGAAAAAATTCTGCAACACCCACTATATGTCTTTTAAACGGATGCGTGAATGGCAGGATGTTCATGAACAGATTGTCGATATTCTGGAAGAATCCGGATTTGATTTTAAAAAGCAGCCGACAGTCGCAAAACTGGAAAATGTTAACGATGATTTTTCAGCGCATTATATCGCCATTCACCAGTCCATTTTAAGCGGGTTTTTAAGCAATATTGCGGTCAAAAAGGAAAAAAATATTTACCAGGCCACCTGGCAGCGTCAGGTCATGATTTTTCCAGGCTCCGGGTTGTTTAACAAGGCCGGACAATGGATTGTTGCTGCTGAAATGGTTGAAACCTCCCGTCTGTTTGCCCGAACAGTGGCCATGATCAGCAGTGACTGGCTGGAGATCTTAGGCGGATTTCAATGCAAATATTCATATACGAATTCCCGGTGGCAGCGGAATCGAGGGGCGGTTGTTGCCGATGAGCAGGTGAGCTTATACGGTCTTGTGATCGTGTCCGGCCGGTTGGTTCAGTTTGGCCCGAAAAATCCGGAGGTCGCATCGGAAATTTTTTTTCAAAGTGCCCTGGTTGAAGGAGATGTTAAACATGTTCTTCCGTTTATGTCTCATAACTGGTCATTGATTGAAGACGTCCGTGATATTGAAAACCGGATGCGGCGGCGGGATCTGCTGGTTAGCGAAGCTGAACTGTTTGAGTTTTATCAAAAAAGATTGCCCGGTGTTTATGACATTCCCTCTTTAAAAAAGCGGATCCGGGGAAAAGGGTCAGATGATTTTTTAAAAATGAAACGTGCTGATGTGCTTTCTGACTCACCGGACGATGAACAGCTGGCTTTATTCCCGGATACGGTTTTTGTTGGAAATGAAGCCTATGAATGTTTTTATGAATTTGCGCCCGGGCAGGACCATGATGGGGTCACGGTTAAAATGCCGGTGTCCGCTGCCTCTGCAATTCCCATGGAATCCACCGACTGGGTCGTCCCTGGATTGATTGAAGAGAAGATTACTGAATTGATAAAAGGGTTGCCGAAATCCTACCGCAAGCAGCTGGTGCCGGTGGCGGAAACCGTTTCCGTGGTTATGGCAGAGATGCCGCAGTATAATGGATCCTTAATTAATTCTTTGAGCCGGTTTTTATTTGATCAGCTAAAAGTGGATATCCCGGCCAGTCTCTGGAATGAAAAAGATCTTCCGGACCATTTAAAAATGCGCATTACCCTGACTGATGCAAATGGAAAGGAAGTCTGTACCAGCCGGGATAAAGGCATTCTGCTTCAATCAACCCCCCGTACTTCCCGTATTGAAGGATTGGAAGCGGAGCGTCGAAAATGGGAAAAAACAGGATTAACCACATGGGATTTTGATGACCTGCCGGAGATAATCAATATTCCGGCGAAAAACGGCCATTCGTTTCCGGTATTTCCGGGCCTGGAAAAAGACAGCACGGGCGTTAATCTGCGCTTGTTCCGCAATAAAGAGGCGGCTGAAGAATCACACAAAGCAGGGGTGGAACATCTGTATCGCCAGTATTTTTCCAAAGATTTAAAATTTTTAAAGAAAAGCCTGACCCTGCCGCCCGGCGCTGCGGAAATGGCCCGTTATTTTGGCGGGAAAAAGCAGATTGAAGATCAGATGCTTGACCGGGTTTCGCGGGACTTATTTTTCAGAAATATTCGAACCCGTGCGGTATTTTTTGACTATGCCCGGCAGCAGATGAATCAGCTGGTTTCCGCCGGGCAAGGGGTATTAAAATCAATCCTGCCGGTAATGTCGGTTTATAAAGAGGCCCGTTCCCTGTTTTATTCCATTGAACTATCTGCGGCAAAGAGTCCGGTGGTTATGGGGTTTATTGATGAACTCAGAAAATCCCTTGCCGGCCTGGTGCCGGATAATTTTATTGAACTTTACAGTCTGGAACAGATGCCGGATATGGTTCGATATATGAAAGCCACGGTTTTGAGAGCGGAAAGAGGGCGTACTGATTTAGACAAAGACCGAAAAAAAGCGGCAAATGTCAAACCGTTTACCGATCATTTAAATGAAATGATCGGCAGTTTGGACCCGACCACATCTTTTGAAAAAAGAGAGGCTGTGGAGGCGTTTTATTGGATGATCGAAGAATTTAAAGTGTCGTTGTTTGCCCAGGAGCTGAAAACACCGTACCCGGTTTCGATTAAAAAATTAAATCATCAGGTCAGCCGGATTGGTCGGATGGTATAGTGTCGGCCTGATTATCTCGAATTATGGGACACCGTTGCAGGCGGCCCAAAGAATATGGCTGATTCAGTGCTCTGCTCTACCCGGAACCATGCGTAGGGTGGATTAGCGAAGCTAATCCACCACTGAAGATAAATATCCCGCCCCCCGGAATTCACTCCGGTCCCCCGTAGAAACGAGACAACACACAAAAAACAATATTATTTTAAAGATGGCATATTCAAGCAGAAAATTTTACAAAAGATACATGGGATGACGACATGAAAACCAAATTAGACAAATATGAGGAGGATATTGAAAGGAACATCTCTCAATATTCTCCTATCCATGAGGGTAAGAAAAAAAATATAGAAAATATAATATCAAAAGCCAATGAGACAAAAAGTATAAGTTTGAGATTGAAAAATTTTGACATTGATCAACTTAAACAAAGAGCAAAAATTTGGATATAAAAAGGTTGCTCAAAAGGGAAATTACATTAAAATGAAAAATTATGTTTCCGGAAGTATTGTCATCATTCCGGAACATAAAGAGCTGGATCGCTGGACCTTGAGAACAATTTTAAAACAGGCGGAGATATCCGAACAGGATTTTAACGATCATTTAAGGAGATAAGTTAAAAAGCGGATGGTCTGTAATGCTCGGGCTTCAGACCTGCCTTTTAAAGGGCATTTAAGGTAAAAATGCCGTCAGTGATAAAATCGCATTATGTGAATTGACGTTGACCCCGCCAGGCGGGGCTAAAAGCATCGGAGTGGTCGCAAAAAAAGCGACAGGTGTGTCTGATTAACGAGTTTCTTTTTTTGTCAGTGGAAGTTGGTTTTTTGGCTGTTAATTGTCTGCAATTGTCGTCAAGCTTTTTGCTGTTTTTTTAATCGCAGGAAACGTAACCAATCGAGAATTCACAATTCAAGACCGGTACCATCCTTTTCAGCTAAACCGTGCTTATGGAGTTGTTTATTTGGCTTAAAGTGTGCGCTTTATCCGATTTTCAGGTTTTTAAAGAATTACGTCAATTCTTTTGGTGGCCAGGTGGGGGATTTTCAAGTGGCCACAAGTGGGGGATTTTGGGTGGCCATCGGGGGATAGACAATTCACAATTCAAGATGTGACACTTGATACACACAGTCGAAACAGCTAATTTGTGTGGCCGAAAAATGCAGCTCAATGCGTTTTCTCGGCTGACGCAATCCTTCAAAATAGAGAGGCTTTAATGAAAACACTTTTTTTAATAATAATGAACCTGCTGGTAGCTTCACAGGTATTTGCAGGAGATGCAACGACCATTATTTTGAATGACGGTAGTGTTCTTAACGGGGAGATTCTATCAATAAACAGTGGTAGTTATTCAATTCAAACCGAAAGTATGGGACTCATCAATATCAACAAATCAAAAATATCTACTATTAATTTTGGGAAACCTTCTGATTCAGAAAGAACAAGCGGAAATGCGAACAGTGTAATCATAGAAAAGGCTTCAGACCTATCAAAAACCATAATGGATGATGAAGAGATTATGAAAATCATTATGGGATTGCAGAACAATTCGGATTTTAAAGCTGTGTTAAACGATCCTGATATTATGAACTCAATTAATACAGGAAACATTGAAGCGCTTCTCTCAAATCCAAAATTTTTAAAGATTATGAATAATTCCGATGTTAAAATCATCAACCGTAAGCTTTCAGACTAAGAGCAGCAAAAAACAAATGGGAATACAAAAAATATTGATTATCAAAGCCTGGATGACTTTATTCATAATTCAAGCTTTGACACTCAATACAAACCGTAACAGGAGGCGTGACATGATCAAAGACGAAGGGCTCAAGGCAATCGCGGTCGAGATGTTCAGTATGACAGAGGAGGATATGGCAAAAGTGACTCCCGAAATGGAAAAGGCTATTTTAAACGCAACGGAAGCGGTCGATAAATATCGATTGGTCGCCGAAGTGGTCAGCTCCAAGTATTGTTATGCCGGGCTACAAGTTGGGCAGAAGTATGTGTTGGATAGAGCTGTAGAGATCAACGCACAGGAGAGTACGGCGCCCTTGTGTCTGGGGGCGATTCAGCCACTTTATGAAAAGAGTACATCGTTGTTAGATCGCATGTACCAAAAGGGTGATATAACCGCTTTTATGGCGGGATTTAGATGCACAGATCCTGGCCTCGAACTGGGAGGGTTGGGAACTGTTGAGTTCAAGATTTCGATTGAGGAGAAATAGTCACTGCGGTATCGAAAAAAACCAATTGAAACGCCGTTTTCGTTACTTATTGTCTTTAAGTGATGGTTGAAATGAAAGAGATCATGGGGTCGCATCTTAATTATTAATTATTTGGTAATTCGAGGGACATTACATCGTGTTGAGAAACGAAATCCAATGTCTATGGTCACCTTTATTAGTGATTAAGGTTGTAAGTCCATGAA
>JAGGYV010000048.1 GCA_021162325.1 Desulfobacteraceae bacterium
CAATTACGAAGAACAAAGTAACCCATAGGATTTAATTTAATTAATTGGGTCATATTTTTCCCCATAGAAAGGAACATCAGATGACAGACGTTAAAACTGAAAAACTGGCGGTATTAATCGATGCGGATAACGCACAGCCTTCCATCGTGGAAGGGCTTATGACGGAAATCGCAAAATACGGGACGGCCAATGTGAAACGGATTTATGGTGATTGGACGGCACCGGGCCTTAAGGGGTGGAAGGAGGTTCTGCTGAAGTATTCCATTCAGCCCATCCAGCAGTTTGGGTATACCACGGGAAAAAATGCCACGGATAGCGCCATGATTATTGACGCAATGGACTTGCTGTATGCTGGAAAATTCGACGGATTCTGCATTGTCTCCAGTGACAGTGATTTTACCAAACTGGCATCCAGGATAAGAGAAGCCGGTCTGTTTGTTTATGGGTTTGGTGAAAAAAAAACGCCTGAACCGTTTGTTGCCGCCTGTGATAAATTTATATTTACGGAAGTGCTTCGTTTTAAAGATGATGATATTGAGAAAATAAATCGAAAAACAACTGCTGACTTGAAGCGGGATACAAAGCTGGTCAATCTGCTCCGAAACGCGGTGGACGCATCCTCTGACGACAGCGGATGGGCGCATCTGGCAGCGGTTGGCAGCAATATCGCCAAACAGTCTTCCGAATTTGATCCGAGAAATTATGGATATAAAAAGCTGGGTGGTCTGGTGGCAGACATAAAATTGTTCCAGATTGAAGAAAGATCCGTGGGTGATGGCACGTCTAAGGCGATTTACTTAAAAGATACCCGGAAGAAATAAAAAAGGTAAACATTCACAGGGCACCGCATCTGCTTTGTTGCCGAGCACTCGAAGTACATTGAAAGATACCCGAAATAAATAAAAAAAAGAAAGCGGAAAAAAGTATATGCGATACGAAGGACAAATTTTCAGACCATTTAGCGAGGCCAACAGTTATCTGCTTCAATGCACCATCGGGTGCTCCCATAATCAGTGTACGTTCTGCGGCATGTATAAGGATCGTAAATACCGGGTACGGAGCCTTGAAGAAATCAAAGAAGATATTCGAATGGCAAAAGCCCAATACGGCGACCTGGAAAAAGTATTTTTGTGCGACGGGGATGCGGTGGCCATTGAAACCGATATTTTGCTTGAAATATTACAAACATTGTATGAGACATTCCCGTCTCTGCGACATGTGGGCACCTATGTAGGGCCTCAGAGTACGCTGGCAAAATCCATGTCTGAACTGAGTGCCTTGCGGGCTGCCGGGTTGACCAAGGCCTATCTGGGAGTGGAGACCGGCGACGACCGGCTGCTTGCAGAAATTAAAAAAGGGGTGACCGCCGCCCAGATGCTTCAAGCCGGACAGAATTTGGTAAAGGCGGACATTAACCTGTCTTCCATGGTGCTTCTGGGAATCGCCGGCAAAGGGGAGCGGGCCCGTGAACATGCGATTGCCACGGCCGAGATCACCAATAAGATGAAACCGCGTTACCTGGCGGCATTAACTACCACGCCGGTGCCCGGCACGGTGCTGTATCACAAGGTGCAGAAAGGGGAATTTGAACTCCCGGACCCGTTTGAGACCCTTGAAGAAATGAAGCTGATATTTGAAAATATCACCATGGACAATTTGAAATTTGTCGGGGTCCATGCGTCCAATTATCTGCCGGTCAGCGGCACGCTTCAGAAAGACAAGGCAAAGATGCTGGAAGCGGTGAATGCGGTTCTTGAAACAAGGGATACGGGGGCGTTGCGCAGCGAACAAATGCGCGGTCTTTAAAACAAAATGTTTGTACCCGTTCACAGAGGTACAACCGGCTGACGCACTTCTCACTTTTTTGACGAATGAGGTCTGCATGAAACCTGAAAAATGCAGAACAATTTTGCTGGTTATGATTTTTGCCGTGCTGATTCCTTTAGATTCGATGGGGGCGGAAAATTCTTCAAAAAATAAATTGCGCCTCGACATCGGCGTTTTGGTTCAGGATTATAAATGGGCGGAATACACGGATAACCGCAATAAGGTTTTGGAGGAAACCGGCAATCTTTATGGCTTAACCTGTGACATTGAATCGACAAAGAATATGATCGGATGGCGAACCGGCATTGATTTTTTTATCGGTCAGGTGGATTATGACGGGCGGACATGGTCGGATATACCGGTAAAGACGGATGTGCTGTATGTTGGGTCAACGTTTTACGTTGATGTGATTCCTGGATACCGGTTGGATTCAGGACTGTGGCTGAAACCTTTTGCAGGACTTGGGGGAAAACTCTGGCTCCGGGATCTGGATGATACCAAAACCAGTGACGGAGACCCGGTGAAAGGTGCCAGGGAATGGTGGGGATGTGTTTATGGACGGGTGGGACTCGGTGCGGAGTATCCGGTAACAAAAGAAATGGCGGTTTTTGCAGAAGCCGGTCTGAAACTGCCCATCTATGCCAGAAATGAGGCCAATTTTTTTGCGTCCGACAGTCCCAGCGCAAGTCTTGAGCCGGAGCAGGATTTTTCCGGATTCGGCAATGTCGGGATTCGCTGGGAACAATGGGGCATCAGGGCGTCCTATGATGCCCTTCGGTTTGACCGGTCGGATGCGGTGTCTTCTGATATGTTTGACCTGTACCAGCCCCAATCAAAATCCGATGTTTACAGCGTTGAGATATTTTGGTCATCGGGGTTTTAGTTTTCTATTGCATTGCGATGGGTTTTATATCGTCTTTCGGGCCCTTTGGATGTTTTTAATGTCCCCCATAAGGATCAATGTGGTTCCTTGTTCCAGCAGGTAATCCGGTGGCGGATTAAAAGTGATTTCGCCATCCGGCGTTTTTGTGCCCAGCACTAGTAAATTAAATCTGTTTTTTATGTTGGATGCCATCAGTGTTTTTTTGCTGAAGTCGGATTGGTCTGAAATTGTTAAATCATGGATTCGCAGATTTCCGTCACCGCTTCGGAGCATTTGATCAAGAAAGTTGACAGCTGTTGGGCGGATCATTTCTGATGCCATTCGCAGTGCCCCGATAAAGTTTGGAGAAACGACCCCGTCTGCCCCGGCTTTTCTGAGTTTTGGTTCAATCTTTTGATTGGTTACCCGGGAAATAATTCGGATGGTTGTGTTCAGCATTCGGGCGGTCATGGTGATGTAGAGGTTGTCTTTGTCCGACGGCAGGGAGATGATGATTCCGGCCGCTTTTTCAATTCCCGCATTAATTAGATTATGGTCCTCTGTGGCGTCTCCTTCAATATAGAGAAGGTCCGGAGAGATGTCGATACACCGGTCAATGAGCGTTTTTTCTGTTTCAATCAAGACGACGGGCTCATGATTTTTAATGAGTTCACTGAGCAGGGGGCGGCCTGTTTCCCCGCCACCGCACAGAATATAATGGCTCGAAAGTTTCATGATTGTTTTTTTCATTTTATTTTTCCTTAAAATATCTGACAATTCGCCTTCAATCAGAATGGCGGTGAGGGTACTGATGCCGTATAGGATAATTCCCATTCCGAATGTAATGAGAAACATGGTGAAAATCTGAGCGGCAGGGTTGCCGGTGATTTGGATGACTTCACCATAACCGACAGTCGTTAATGAGATGACCGTAAAGTATGCGCAATCAAGCAGTGTTTGGTCGCCGGAAAAAATGGTATAATAACCAACGCTACCAATAATAAAGACATTGAATACGGCAAAAAGGATGAGGTAAAATTTTTGTTTGATGCCCATGGATTTTATTTAAAATATAAAAATGGCAGGATTAAACATTGACGAACTCGTAAAAAATCAGATTCCGATGGCAAAGAAAAAAGCTTCACCAAATCTTAAAATTGGCAAGGCGCGCAAATCCTGAGTGATGATTCGTACTTATCGTACTATGAAGGAACGAAGGATGTAGCGCAACAAAGAATTTGGACTTTTTACGAAGCCATCAAACATTGGTCATTTCTTTAGCGTATACCTCAATAAGGGCTTTGACTTTCGGGTTTGCATCCATCATTGGAAAAAGGTCTGTTATTTCTCTTTTAGCGTGTATTTTTAAATCATCCAAAAATATGCGCATTTCTTCGATTAGTTCGTTTGACAGTTTTTTTTGGGACGTCTGTAGATGTTTAATTTTAGCCGTTAATAATTGAAGCTGGGTTTCCAGTATCCCGTGTTCTTTTTGCAGGGTCATGAGCATTAGTATATGGCCGTATTTTGGTTCGCCTATGAGTGCTGCCGGGAAAAGGACCACTTCTTCAAACCGGAAATGCGCCAGCAACTCTTTTTCCAGAAAATTAAAAAAAGACGCAATTCCTTTAAAAAATTGCTTGTCCCGGCTTTTTAAGCTCTTGTTGAAGCTTACAACATATTCCGTGATGAGTTTATGCTCTTTTGCAATTTTTGCTATGTCGTTGTTAATATTGTATATTCCATCCATCTTGGTATCCTCTGTAGATTGAAATAATTGACATATAGGATATGGTATATGCATTTAAAAGTCTATATTCTTTTATTTTTTTATTTAATTTTATTCCAATATTTTATGTATGAATCTGGACGTCGGAGTCATGGTTATCCGTTGTGTTCGTTTTTAAGACAGATTAGAGTGTCCGTATGAAAAAGAGAATAAGTATGAAAAAGATAGTAGATAAACAAACGATAAAAAAGCATTACCAACAGGCGGACCTTGGGGCCAATATCAGGAACGCATTTAACCGGACTGGTCGGGAGATCAAAGATTACACGGACACGGAATCCTTTGATGAATTTCATATCCGGGGACGGGAGGCCACAAGAGAACTGGCACGGCTGGCGAAGTTACAAAAGGGTATGCGGGTTCTTGATCTCGGATGCGGTGTCGGCGGCCCGGCCCGAATGCTGGCGGCGGAATTCGGGTGTGTGGTCACGGGCATTGATCTGGTGGAAGAATACTGTGAAGCCGCAGCCATGATAACTGAGCAAACCGGTTTGTCGCATAGGGTAAATTTTCAGCAGGGCGACATGACGGATCTTTCATTTGATGATCAGTCGTTTGATGCGGTATGGACGCTGCATACGATTATGAACATAGAAGACAAAACAACGTTGTTTGACAGTATTTTTCGTATTCTTAAGCCCGGCGGCCGGTTCGTACTCTATGAGATTTGCGCCGGCTTTCATTTCCCGCCATATTTTCCCGTACCCTGGGCAGGGGATGCGTCCATGAGTTTTTTGCTAAGTCCGGATGATCTTCGTGTGAGTCTGAAGAAATCAGGGTTTGAAGAATTGCAATGGAGGGATGTTTCCGGCAAAGCTGCTCAATGGTTCCATGCCATTGCGGAATCAAGGGCGTCATCAGCGAAGAAAACAGGGGCCGTGGGGGCGGGAAAAAGAGACTCCGGTCCTGGAATTTCGTTGCTGTTGGGAAAAACAGCAGCTGAGAAATCCCGCAATGTGTTCCGCAATCTTACCGAGGACCGGATCAGGACCTTCTTTGGGGTATATCGGAAACCGGGAAAGGAATGATTAAAGGATGAACATCCAATGTTGACCAAAGTCGGATTTCGATGGCAAAGAATTTGGACTTTTTACGAAGCCATCGAATGTTGATATAGTGGTAATTCGTCACCATGAAAACTTTTTAGCAGGATGTTGAAAAACGATGTGCAAGTCTATTGAAATTGAAAAACAGGACCGGATTTTTACTATTATTATTAATCGCCCGGAAGTCAGAAATGCTATAGACCGGCCGTGCGCTGATCAATTGGCTGATGCGTTCAGGACATTTGAAGCAGATGACGATTCGGATGTGGCGGTTCTTTACGGGGCAGGGGGTAATTTTTGTGCCGGAGCCGACCTGAAGGCCATTTCAGATCCCAAAAGGGTCCACCGGTTTGAAGAAACAGGAGATGCCCCCCTGGGGCCTTCCAGGATGTGTTTGAGCAAACCGGTTATTGCGGCAGTGTCTGGTTATGCCGTGGCCGGCGGCCTGGAACTGGCCCTGTTTTGTGATCTTCGAATCATGGAAAAGAGCGCGGTGTTTGGTGTTTTCTGTCGTCGGTGGGGGGTCCCGTTAATTGACGGCGGCACCATTCGGCTGCCGCGCTTGATCGGTTTAAGCCGGGCCCTTGATCTGATCCTGACCGGGCGGCCGGTTCACGCAGAAGAGGCGCTGGTCATGGGGCTTGCCAACCGTGTTGCGGAAGACGGCAACAGCCGCGCAGAAGCTGAAAAGCTGGCAAAACAGTTATCCCGGTTTCCACAGACCTGTATGCGAAACGATCGGTTAAGCGTATACGAACAGTTTTGCCTGCCTGTTGATGAAGCGCTGGTCAATGAG
>JAGGYV010000072.1 GCA_021162325.1 Desulfobacteraceae bacterium
ACGGCTCACCAGCATCTTCTAATCCACCCACAGGGACGGCTGATGGAGATACTTTTGGCCTGAATATCAATTTTATTCCCACCGGGAATAGTCCCCCAACCGCTGTTGCAAAAGCGACTCCAACCAGTGCTACTGCCAATGAAACTATAACGTTGGACGGCTCCGAATCATATGATACAGACGGAACAATTGTGAAATATGCCTGGGATTTTGGAGATGGCAGCATAGGAGAAACAGGTGATCAACCAAGCCATACGTATGCGTCTGCCGGCACTTATACAGTGACCCTGACTGTGACCGATGATGATGAAGCAACCGGGATGGATACCTGTTCGGTTACGATAAATGATATTTCGAATATTGATCCGACCGCTGTTGCAACAGCAAACCCGACAAGTGCTCTTGTAAATGAAACAGTGACGTTGGACGGCTCCGGATCTTCGGATACAGATGGCACCATTGTCAGCTATGCCTGGAACCAGACAGCCGGAACAACAGGGACTTTTTCAGACCCTGCCATTGCTGAGCCGACCTTTACCGTGTCGGCGGGAACGGCTGGCGGCGAAGTCCTGACATTTGAATTAACCGTAACCGATGATGACGGCGCGACCGGAAGGGATACCTGTTCGGTAACAGTAATCAACCAGGCGCCGAATCCTCCGGAACAGACAGCTCCTCTCAATGGCTCGACTGACGTATCGTTGATGCCTGAATTAATCACCGGCGCTTACAGTGATCCGAATAACGATCCCCATGCCATGACCCAATGGCAGGTAGCGACGGACCAGCTGTTTGATGGCGCATCCCTGGTCTATAATGAAGAGACCGGTGAATACCTCACCAGCGTATTTGTCCCGCCGAACCTGATTTTAGAAGCCGGCACCACATATTACTGGCGTGCCCGGTTCAACGATGGAACGAGCTGGTCTGACTATTCGGTGAACTGGTCCTTTACCACCATAGCTGACGGCGCGACTTTTGTTGATGGTGTCAATGACGATGACCTGATCAGTAGCGATGACGACAAGCTGCTGGGCGAAGACTTTGTTGATGACGGCGAGGTTGTAAACACTGACACGATCAAAAGCTTTAAATCAAAAGTGGATCCAACGGTTCAGATCGGCCTTAAATCGGAAACCGCCGGTGTGGTGATTGAAAAATGCGGATCAGCAGATCCAAATGCGTATGCCGCCTATGTGGATACGAAGGTTCCGGCCATTCCGTTTGGTTTGATTGAAGTTGCGCTTACGAATGTGCCTGTCGGTGGTGAAGCAGAGATCACGGTGTATTATTCAGAAGCACTGCCTGCCAATTTTACCTGGTGGAAATTTGATCCCAACAAAGGGGAATTTTATGACTATCAGGCCGCGCATCCTGAAATAGCGGATCTGGTCGTTGTCAGTGAGGACAAGATGTCTGTAACCGTCAAATTTAAAGATGGTGAATACGGCGATCTGGTGTCAACTCCTGGCGGCAAAATTATCGATCCTTCCGGACCGGGCGGGGAAAGCAGCGGGGGGCATCATAGCGATTCTTGCTTTATTAGTACCGTCCAGGAATAACCATAAATCATGTGCAACCCAACTTTGGATCGGCATACGTTTTGCCGATCCAAAGTTGAACCTTATCAAAAATTGATAAACTCGTAAAAAGTCGAATTCCGATGGCAAAGAAAAAAGCTCCACCAAATTTTAGAATTGGCGAGGCGCGCAAATCCTGAGTAATGATTCGTACTTATCGTACCATGAAGAAGCGAAGGATGCAGCGCAACAAAGAATTTGGACTTTTTACGAAGCCATCAAAAATTAAAAAAGAAGGGGGCCTGCTCAGGGCCCCCTTCTTTTTATAGCAAGTCGGATGAAAGCGACGGTAAATAGCCTCGTCTTGGGTTAAGACCGATAATTTGTTAGGTAAAAAAACAGTAGCGCTTTACTTCGGGGTCACAAAATTGCATTATTACCAGAGACTTCGAACATTTTTATAAGCTATAATTTTTTCGTCTTTCGACAAGATTGTGGCATTTTCCTCACGCGCTGTTGCTACAATAATTTGGTCAGCTGAATCATTATGAAAAGGTTGGGGAAGCACAGTTGAGCGGTATGATAAAATAGGAGAAAGGGGAACGACTCTCAATTTTGGCATATCAAGGGCTGTATTTATCCAATCCTCCGGGTTACAAGAAATAGCAATTCTTTGTTTTTCAAGAAGTTTACTGAATTCCCATGGAGAAATTGCGGATAAGAGTATTTCCTCATACATATTTGTATTGCCAATTATCTCTTTAACCCTTTGAGATAACTTTTGTGGGTTCATATTCCACCAGATCCAGGTATGAGTATCAAGCATATATATCATTTGCAGGCATCCCACATTTCCTCACCGAAAGGTGAAATTATGTCTTTTTCAAAAACAAATGCATCAGAAAGTTTGCCTGGTTTAGGATATATATCAGCGTTACGGTAAGGTGTTATTTGGGCTAATGGTTTACCTCGTTTTGTTATGACAATAATTTCCTGTGTTTTGGAAACTCGGTCCAATATTTTCAAGGCATGTGACTTAAATTTGCTTATTCCCATGGTCTCCATAATGGCACCTCCTTTATAAGGATATAATAGTCAAGTCAAGTGACCAAGTCAAGGACAAAACAAAATTGGGGTCAACTATTTTTTGTCAAGAAAGATGAAACGTTCTGTTTGTAACCGAACTTTTTGAGGCCATACGCAGTGATTGCCCAACCCGTCTATTTCCTGAATATCAATGGGTCTGCACAACCGTATCATCAAATTGTTGGCAGGAACTATCTGATAATTGATTTGCTCTTAAGTCCAGGGATTTAATAAATCAACACCACTGATTTCCATATCTTTGATATTTCTTGTTACGACAACCAAATCATGAAAAAATCCTGTAGCTGCAATCAGCCCATCAATTGCGGGTAGCGTTTTACCTAAAAGCGCTAACTTTGCTTGAATTTTTCCCCAGGTTCTTGCCGTCTGGATATCAAAATCAATTATTCTGTTTTTAAACCGCCTATTCAAATCATACGTGACCCACTTATGAAGAGTACTTTTTTTTCTGTTATCTGGTAATTTTTCTATTCCTTTATACAGTTCACCAATTGTCAACACGCTGATAAATAGCCTTATTTCCTCAGTATTGGATATCCATTCAACAACTTTTGGATTGGGTTGTGGTTTTATTAATTCAGAGATTACGCATGTGTCCAACAAATACTTCATAGGACAATATCCCTTGGTATTTCCTTATTTCTTGAAAAATCAAGTTTTTCCTCTGCAAGCGGGGAATTTTTGAAAAAATCAACCAACGTTGTTTTGGGTTTCGTCAGTTGTTTGTATTCATCAATTGAAATAACAACTACCGCCTCTTTACCATTTTTTGTAACAATCTGAGGCCCTTTTTTTTGGACAGTTTCAACAAGATTGCTGAATTTATTTTTTGCATCTTGAAGCTGCCAATAATTTTCAATCATAATTACACCTAATCATTATTTTTTGTTGCCAAAATCACGCCAGACTGTCTAGTCTGTATTTGATATAAGCAATGGTGTCAACAAAATCATTAATCCAACACAATATAGGGACTTTGTGCTTTGCGAAGCTAAAAAAAAATTATCCCGCTTCAATTCGTGTTTGCACCCTGGCCATCACTCCCATCAAAAATTTTACATTATCAATAAAATTTTTGCTCCCTACCGCGATATTTTTGCTCCGCTTGTCGTCACGGCGAAGATCGCCTGTTGCCAGGCGACTCTCAACCCATTTTTTGCGGCTGGTTTTACTCCCATCATAGGTATCGTATCCCCATTAACAAAATCAATAATCAAGATCCGGCACCATTTTTGTTAATTACTATTGATCGATAAACTATTGATTTTTTAATATAATATTTTTTTAAAGCCTAAACGCCACCTTCGCGGCAATAACAATCCATGCCAAACCCCTATCGGGTTGCATTACTTAAGAACCTGAATCCACGCACTTCACAACAAATGTGGGCCAGGCTGTATTGTTAACGGCACAAACAATAATCTTTACGATAATACCCGATCATCAGTTTAGCTATTTTTATTATTTGATTTATTTTAGAATTATTGGCGACAAAATTTGCACTGTACAACAGAAAGCCATGATCGGAAGCATTCATAATAAATATCTATATTTTTTAAAAAAAATAGTATATGCTTAAATATTAGAATAAATGAGTAACGATGGGTAATTTTATTAGACAAAAGCTCAATTAACTCTTGTTCACTTTTCAGGGATGTTTAAAAAGCGCCATGTTGTTGTTAGGGAGGTGGAAAATATTAATATACCATAATTGCGCCGAATTTTTGGTTGTATTCAAGACGCGTTAACAGGCGCATAACGGGTTACGTAACTGTTGACGCAACGAAGAAGACGACCAAAAAGGCAAGCAAGTTTGATATATTAATATTTGGAAGTTCCCTTACATCCTTTGAAACAGCCGAAAAATAAATGTAGCGGTTTAATCTTGATTAAAGTGGAGGTATTATGAAATCATGTATCCGTATGACTTTGATGCTGGTTCTTGTATTGACAGTGAGCATTTGCCTGAGTGCCTGTGAAAAGAAAAAAGAAGGAAAAGTAATTGTCATAGAAAAAGAATTTAATTTAGAAAAGGGCTCCAAGTTCACTTATTCACTGAATGTTAAAGGAAAAATGAAAAATGTCGGTGATGTGGATGTGAAAAACATTGTCGTTGCCGGACGCTGCAATACCTGTGATGAGATGATGATCAGCGGCAAATGGTTTGCTACTCAGACAGTGCGCTCTCGAGATCAGCAAGATACTATCACCTATCTGGCAAAAGACGATGAAGCGGAATTCCAATTTATGGGCATTGCCTATTATTATACCAAGGAAGGCGAGGCGTCGCAAACATTTCCTGAAGGACTTGAAGTAATAATAGAGTCACTTGAAGTCGCTGAAAAATAGAAAGTGGAATCAAATCCGTTAGGACAAAAATCCCAGACACTATGTAATTAGGAGGCATTTGGATGAAAAAACAGACAAGCTGGTTGGTAATTGCAATGTTTGTGGGCTTAGTTATGATAGCGGGATGCGGGAAACAATCCGGGCTGAAAGGAAAAATCCTGGATTCAAAATCCCACCCCATTTCAAAACTCAAAATAATTGCCAAACAAGTCAGCCCAATTATAAAAGGGTATGAGCAATTTGAAACGACAACCAGCTCTGATGGGACATTTGAGTTCACAAAACTTTACCCGTCATCTGACTATGTGATTTCTGTCTACCATACGAACTGGAGTACAAATGCCGAAGCAAGAGTGACTACCGGGGAAAAAGGCAAGACGACTACGTTATTGTATCCAATACAGATTTTTATTGCTGTAAATGCCGAGGGATATCAAATGGACCCGCAAACCAATAAACCGAGGTGTATTGTGACCACTGAAGGCGCTATTAGCATTATTACCGATTTATTTTTCGAACGGGAATGGGTTTTAGGACCGGATGTAGATACGACTTATGATGAGGCAAAAGCATGGTGCGCCGGTTTGTCTATTGCCGGTGGCGGGTGGCGCATGCCCCAACAAGAAGAGTTAAGGATTTCATATATCACAGGTCTTGGTGAAAAAGACATAAGGCCGGCGTTTAAAACCACAGGATCGTTTGTCTGGTCCGGCGAAAAATTCGATGCCAAGTCGGACTGGGGCTTGCCCTTATCCAGCGGTGACCACCATGGCGGGCGGGCATTTGCGGTGCGTTCCCTAAAACGATAGGACGATAAATTATTTCCGAAAAGATTCCGAGGCAATTTCATAACGGCGCATAATTTGTTGCAGGGCCTGTCGTTCCAGCCCGCAGGATCGGGCGGCCTGAGTGACGTTGCCATTGCTGGCGGAAAGCAAATCACCGATATAATCGGCATTAAATCCCTGTAGCATCTGGTCTTTGGCTTCCTTATAGGGCAATTGCTGGAGCGGTTGACGACTCCGTATTTTTCCGGGCAGTCCTTTATTAAAATCGACATCTTCGGGTTTGATCTCATCAGAACCAGAAAATAAGATTCCCTGAATAATCACATTCTCCATTTCCCGAACATTCCCGGTCCATGGCCTTTTTAAAAAAAGGGCCATTAATTCAGGAGACAATCGTTTGACCGGCTTGTTTAACTCCGTCGAATGCTTTTCAAGTAAATGACTGGCAATTAGAGGGATATCTTCTGGATGCTCCCTTAGGGGCGGAAGTTCGATGGTCAAGACGTTCAATCGGTGGTAAAAATCCTCCCGAAATTCATTTTTCAAAATTTTGCCGGGTAAATTCTGGTTTGACGACGTAATAATACGGACATCTACGCGTATTGATTTGGTATCACCCAGCGGCTTTATCTCTTTTTCCTGGAACACCCGGAGAAGCTTGGTCTGAAAGGTGGGACTGATATCACCGATCTCATCTAAAAAAATAGACCCATTGCGAGCCTCCTGAAACAACCCGTCTCTGTTCTGCGTGGCATGGGTAAACGCCCCTTTTTTGTAACCAAACAGTTCACTCTCAAGAATACTTTCCGGAACAGAGGGACAATTTACCGCCACAAACGGGCCCCGGCTGCGGTTACTCAAGGCGTGGACAGCTCTGGCAGTCAAATCTTTTCCTGTCCCTGTTTCACCGGTAATCAGCACGGTATAATCTGTTTTTGCCGCAATTTGAATGACTTCATAAACCTTCTTCATGCGGGTACTTTTTCCCACCAGATCCTGAAACACATGAATATTCAAACATTCTTTCTGAAGCCTTAAATTTTCACGCAAAAGAGCGCTTCGCTCCAGGGCTTTTTCCAGCCGGAGCACGAGCGCACTATGATCAAACGGCTTGGTAATAAAATCATAGGCACCGTTTTTCATAGCTTCCACCGCCAGATCGATACTGCCGAATGCCGTCATGATAACAACCGTAATATCCGACGATTCCCTTTTAATCAATTCGAGAAGCTCCAATCCGTCCATTCCCGGCATTTTGATGTCTGCCAGGACTAAATCAAATTGATTATTTGCAAGGATACTTAACGCCATTTCACCTGACGAAGCAGTTTCAACCCGGCAATTCAGAGCAGGTTCAAGACTTCGCTTCAGAAGCTGCTGCATATCCATTTCATCATCAACAACCAGAATCGATCTGATCATCCGCTATCTCCCCTGTTCCAACATTTGTCGGCAAAATGACTGTAAATATGGCCCCCTTACCCGGCCGGCTTTCCACGGAAATGTGTCCCCCATGATTTTTGATTATACCGTAACTGACGGACAAACCCAAACCTGTCCCCTCTCCGGTCGGCTTGGTGGTAAAAAAAGGATCAAAAATACGAGACAAATTTTTCTTTTCAATGCCGTATCCTGTATCTGCGACCGTGATGGTAACATCCCGGGTGGCCTTGTTGTATGATGTGGCCAGACGGATCGTTCCCGATTTCCCCACCGCATGGGTGGCATTTAGAATTAAATTCATCAGCACCTGCCGGGTTTTTTTCTCATTCAATAAAAGCGGCGGGGTCTTCATGTCATAGTCTTTTTCTATTTCGATATGATATAATTCCAAATGATGCTCAATAAAATTCATAACTTCATCAATAATTTCATGAATCCGGACGGACTCCCTGGCTGCGGGTGAACTCCGGGCCACACTGAGCAGGTCCTCTATGACGGACCGGCAGCTCTTTACATGTTTTTCAATGGTCTTAAGATCAGCATGCCGTTCAGTGCCGGCTTCTTCATCCCTTATCAGCATCTGGGCGTATCCGAGAATAATACCCAGCGGATTGTTTATGGCGTGGGCAATTCCCGCTGACAGCTGTCCAATGGAGGCCAGTTTTTCAGTCCGGGCCATCTGGTTTTCAATAAGGCGTCTTTGTTCAATATCCTTTACTAGAAAATGGATGGTACCATTTTCTTCAGGTGGGCCATTGTCCACACTGCCGCTTATAAGAGACCGCATTTCACTGCCGTCGCAGCGTTTCAAGGTCACTTCATAATTTGCAACAAAGCCTTTTTCCGCAATTGATGAAATAATGGTATTCCAGTCCGCCTTAATTGCAAAAAAATCCTTAAATCGTTTTTGCTTTAAATCCCTGACCGCATCATTTACGCCAAGCATCTGATAACCGGCGGGATTCATATCCACAATCAACCCATCTTTTTCAGCAACCAGAAGCATATCCCTTGAAACTTCAAAAATCCGGCGGTATTTATTTTCAGAAACAGCCAGAGACGCGGTTCGTTCAACTACCCGGTTTTCAAGATTCTGGCTCAGATACAACAGTTCCTGATGTACCGACTGCAATGCCTGTTTATCTTTGATGACCTGTTGATGAATTTTCCATATTCTTTCAAAAAAGAGCGTCACCGATGCGACAAAAATAAACATGAGCGTATTGACCGCCCCGGTATATGGCCGGATAATGTTCCACATTGACTCACTGCCTGAAAATAAAAAATGCCATTTTATAATATGCCCGATGGACCGAGACATAGCAAAGGCAATAAATCCGCAACAAATCCATAAAAGATAGGTCCATATAACATTGGATTCATCACTTTTTTTCAGCGCAACGACTTTCCCCAAACACATAAATGAAAGGATAATCATTAAAATCGAGCCCAAGAGATTAACAAACCAGATGGGTAAAAACGGAAGGGTCATGAGGCTTCCTTCCCTGAAAAATCAGACGCAGGAAGGCCGGACGCTTTAAATCTTGAATGGTTTTCTGCCACAAGGTGCGATAATCCCAAGTTTAAAAAGAAAAGAGCCGGTACACAAAACAGATAATCCAGCCGGGCCAGATAATAGAGTATTTCAAGCGCGCGCATTCCATTTGCCGCCTGAATACGGATATGCGTCAGGTCAACAAGATTAGCCTGAATGACACCCAGCTGCTCATCCAGAAGATGGAGAAAAAATGCGTCAATATTCCAGAGGATAAAAAAGAAAGCCATGTACTGAATGTATCGCCACCCGGTCTCTTTAACAAGCTTCCTGCGCCGGAGCCAGTGAATGAAAAACCCCATGGAGATCATGAAAAAAAGGTGTGCCAACTGATGAACATATATGCCTTCCGACAGGCCGTGAATCTGGGTTGCACAAACACTACCAGGGGAAACAACCATAGCGATGATCAGAAAAAAAAGGGTTCGGCAAATTATATTTTTTAAAGGACGCATGACGTGAAAGCTTCTTAAAGGATTTCTCCGTGGACTCGGTGACCCGGTGGTGAAAAAAGAATTTTTGCAACTATCTCAAAAACTTGTGTTAAATTATTTTTTTTTTCTATACTTACCATACAAATGGTCGGCAAAAAACCAGGCAAGAAAGACTATCAGAATGGCGGCCACATACCAGAAAACCGCCCCGATCACGATCACTTCACCATTGTAATTGATGAATTTGTAAATATATGCCTGACCGAAATTCTTTGCCAGATTGTCGGATTTGAATGCTTCGTTAACATATGCCAGCATCAGAAACACCGGAAGGTATTTTGTTACCAGGCTTCCTAACAGCCCCTCGAAAAAATAATTATAATATGCCGTGTTAAGAGTGGCCTGGTCAATATTTTTCGCCATTGCCTTTCCCTGATCCGTATCTTTCAAAGCCAGTGCTTCATTTCTAAGATCAAGCCAATAATCAAACTCTTTTTTCAATTCAACATATCGTTTTGTTTTATAAATTTTACTTAAGAATTTTGACACCGCAACCGTCACAACAACGATTGCCAATATCATGACAGAAGGCCCCAATGGACTCAGGGGAGCCAGTATAAAGTCAAGGCCTTTTGCGATATACTGCATAAGTGCCAATAACTTCAGCCATATAATATCTAAAAATGAATTCATTTTGATCACTATTAAATATCAGGGGGAAGGACGGATGTCCTTCCCCCTTTTTTATTTAATTATTGAAGGTTTGGTCCTTTGGGCCAGGTCAAAAGGCTCTGACCGATAAAAAAAACGAGTGATCTAAAGTGACTAAAGTTTGAAGTGTCTAAAGTTCCGGACTGCGCTAAACGCGCGATCTTTTCTTAAAAAAACAGTCAATGCCGAAGGCATTCCATTAACTTTAGGTTTAGTTCACTTTCAACTTCAAACTTTCAGGTTTTTTAGATAAATCCCTTCTATGAAAAATTCAAAGCCGGGCCATCTGGACCCGAATTATCACTCATTATATCAGATTATATCCAGATTTCAATTTTGAAAAACCGGAAAAACAGAAAAAACATGGTTATCGCCAGAACAATTTTTAATGTTTTTTCACTAAACAGTTTCTGTGCCCGGCTGCCCAGCATTCCGCCGATAAAACCACCGATAATAATGGAAACCATTAATACCATATCCGGAAGATAACTGTTAAGCAAGTAACCGATGAATGATCCGATGCTGGAAAAACAGGTTCCGATGAGTGAAATGGGCACTGCAACATACATGGGCAACGCACCCAGTGTAGTCATGGCAGGTACCAGCAAAAATCCGCCGCCAATACCGAAACTTCTGGAAACAATACCGATGCCAATACCCAAAATGCCAAACAGCAAGGGATTAATGGTGAACTCTTCCCCCCAGAACTTGAACCGATAATCCGTTATTCCGGTTTTAACCGGCTCAATTCTGCCCATTTCAACGGATGTGCCACTGGATTTGGCCTTGGCAACCGCATCATTAAATTTTTGAGTCATGGCTTTAATATTTTTACGTTTTGCCATAACCTTGGGGGAAAGTTCATAAAGGGTCCGGATGCCCATAATCACCACCAGAACAGCCAGCCATTCCTTATATGAACTCATAGACAGGTATTTGGTAACATATTGTCCCAGCCAAATGGAACCCATAAAAATACCCACGCCAAAAGAAATCCCTACCGGCCATGCCACCCGCTTTTCCTTGACCGCATACCGGTAAAATGATCCGAGCGGTGAAAAGAGGGTTAATGCCATATTTGACGGACGAAGGACATTTGCCGCATTAATACCGATCGGGCCGGCAGTTTGAATAACCATTACCTGGAAAGCAGCCATCAACATACCACCGGCCGCACCGATCATGGAAAAATAAGTGCCCACCAGAATCGCACCAATAATTATCCAAAGCGGGTTCATGTAACGCCCGCCCAGACTCAGCCAGAACCCGTTGGATTTTACATTATAGCTTCCTGATTTTACATTGTTTACATACACATCAAATTCGGTATTCGGCGGGGTATGGCGAAATGACGTAAATGATGCGGTAAATTTACCGGTGTTTTTATCCAGTTGAATGGAGGTGCCTTTATCCCAGTAATTTTGCGTCTGGCTGTAATCCCCCAAAATTGTCCGGGCATTGATCGTCACTTTACCCACCTGGGTTTTTTCTTTAACAATGGTGTTAATCCCATATTTATCTTCATGGGCATACCTGAAAAAATCCCATTCCGCTTTTGTTTTGATCGTTGCAAGGGCAATTTTTGCTTCTGAATCAAGGGCGTCAAATTTGGCCAGCTTGAACATAGTGGTTTTATAAAGCCCTCTTTTTCCTTTTTGCGTAAAAAAAGACGGACCGCCAAATTTCTTATCAGTGACGGCACCAAATTTATCCGGATTTGAGGTCAACATATAATACAGGGCAGGAATTGCCGTATCATTGGCAAAGCCTTTTTTTTCGCCGGCTTTTTTAAGTTTGCTGACTTCATGCACACCGTTTGTGTCTTTAGGTGCAAAAGTGTCCTGGGATGAAATTGCAATGTAAAGATCCTGACCAGGGCTTATGGCCCCTTCAATCGTCACCACATCACCGGCTTTGTATTCCGTTGCGGAAACAGAGGCCTGGGTGCGGCAAAAACCGGCTCCGGCAGAAATAAAAACCAGTGCGATGGATAATAACATAATTGACAATAATGGTTTTTTCATTAAATGACTCCTTTGGTTAATTTTAAAAAAAACATGAATCCATTGGGTTGCTGACTACCGAGCCTCCTTTCCTTTAAAATTAATTAATTTATTATAATTTATTAATTAATAATATTTTCTTCTAAACAACTCATTCATAAACATTTGAAATAATAAATAAGTTATTTTCTGATACAGTGGTGATGCGTCACCATGAAAAATTTTTTAATAAAAAAAATTTCCAGAATGTAAAATTTTCTGAGCCAGGCATTGCTTAAAAAATAACGTAACGCGGATAAACTAAAGCAATCTATGTGCCACCATAACGATAGCCGCACAATTTTAGACTATTTTTTGGGGAATATAAAACGATATCATTTAAAATCAAATGGATAGCATAGAACGCATAAATTTAAAAATCCGTTTAAATCAGTTTAAAAAAACTTTATTGACAACGAATCGTCTGCAATAAAAAAAATGCAAAAATGATAAATTTATTTAATTATTATATTATTTTAAATAGATACACAATGGCAACAAAAACCTATCAGTGCAATAAAAACTATGCGATCTTTCGCGGTCAGGTCCGATTGCCAAACACATATTTTTATTTATTTTATGTTAAAGACTACCGATCTGTCTGATATTACAAAAAATTCCGGAACAGAAAATTTTTTAAAAATAAACCTAAAATACGCCTATGATGGTATGGATATTGCAAATTAAAAATTCCTTTATGAACCCGGGTATTTCCCGGAGGGGTATTGTCTGCGGTCAATAAAATCGTTAATTTAATTGTTTGAGGCAGTAAAAACGGAATTAAACGCATGAAAGGAAACGAAAAAAATGGATACATCATTTTTTAAATCAAGAGCCTTAAGATACCAATTTCTCTCAACACTATATCGTGATGAAATACCGATGAAACTGATTGCTGCCATGCAGCAGGACGAATTTCTTGACGGGCTTCTGGAATCAGTAAAAGGCTGCGGGTTCATGGACCTCATGAGCGGGGCCGAGGGGATGCGTTTATATTTAAAAAGTGGTGACGCTGAAAAGCTGTATCAAGAATTGCGCTATGATTATGCCGACCTGTTTCTGAACGCCGGCCAGAACCCTGTCATGCCATATGAATCCGTCCATGTGACCAAAGAACCCGTCGTCATGCAGAAACCAGTTTTTGAATTAAGAGAATTCTTTCGAAAGGCCGGTGTCCATAAATCTCCTGACTTTAAAGACTTAGAAGAACATGTGGCCGTTGAAATGGAATTGCTTCGTTATCTTTTGGAAAAAGGAAATGAAGATCTGTACAAAAACTTCTTCAAAAATAAATACATCCAGTGGATGGCTTCCTTTTGCGATCAACTGGCAACATCGGCACAAACCGATTTCTATCAGGCATTGGCGAACTTTACCCGTGGCGCTCTAATGTGTGAAAACATGCGCATTGACGGCTTTACCAGAGGCCAGGAAACCACTCAAAAATTAGTCGGGGCGGTGGGCGCATTGAATCTAGACCCGGCGTATTTCACCCTGGCTGAAGGTGCTGTTGATCCGCAACCGGACGAATCCATACCGACGCATTGTTATACTTGTGGGGCACTCTGCGGAATGACCGCCAAGCTGAAAGACGGTATTTTAGTCAGTGCTTCCGGTCTGCCCGGCGACCCCAAAGGCGGCGGCAGATTATGCCCCAAAGGCGGGTCAGCGCCTAAACATCTGTACTCTCCTTACCGGCTCAAGGCCCCGCTTATCAAAGAAAATGGCCGTTTCAGAAAAGCCAGTTGGGACGAAGCTCTGGATAAGGTAGCGGAAGGCATTAAAAGTATGAGTTCCGACAAACTCGGATATTTCAGGGGCAATGATTTTGCCAACTGGATTCACGAGGCTCTTTTTGACCATCTGGGATGCCCCAAAACCACCCATCGCCCCATGTGCGACAATGCCAACCGAATGGCCAATGAACACAACTTAAATGATAAAAGACCCTGGATCAACTACCAGGAGTCTGATTATATCCTTCATTTTGGCATGAATGAGCTGGCCACCTCTTACGGACAGCGAAAGACCACCGAGTTAAAGGCGGCCATTAAAAGAGGTGCCAAACTCATTGTATTTGATCCCCGAATGTCTGAGACCGCCGCAGCCGCCACGGAATGGATCACGATTAAACCCTCAACGGATGCTGCGGTTGCCATGGCCATGTGTTATGTCATTATTAAAAACAATCTTTTTGATAAGGATTTTGTGGAAAACTGGACCCATGGCTTTGCTGAATTTAAAAAACGGGTCATGGGAGAAGAAGACGATATTCCCCGGACCCCGGAATGGGCAGCGGCAATCAGCGGGGTCCCGGCTGAAACTATCGAGCGCATTGCCTTCGAATTTGCCAGCGCCAAAAAAAAGGGGGCTTTTTCCTGGACAGGCCTTGCCCAGGTTCCCAACGGCATGTATGGCACCGCCGCACTTCAGGCTTTAAACGGCCTTTGCGGCACGTTTGACGCACCCGGCGGACCTTCTTTGCCTTTTAAAAGAAAACTGAAACCCGCCTGGGCAAAAGGTCAGGAAAAACCGCCCAAGGGGTCTGCCCCCAAACTGGATAAATTTGATATCTGGTCCGGCTGGGCACCGGCACATTTATTAGATGATGTTGAGGCGGGGAAACTTAAAGGAATGATCATTTATTTTGGTGATCCCGTGCTGTCCTGGGGAAATCAGGCGGCCACCACGCAGGCCATTGAAAAGATGGAGTTTAAGGCCATTATCGATGCTTTTATGTGCAACAGCGCGCTGTTATGCGATGTTGTCCTGCCGGATGCCACGTGGCTGGAGCAAAGCCAGGTAAAACCGGACTGGATGTATGAGGCGTTTATCGCGTATTATGCAGAAGTCGTTAAACCCATGTATGATTGCCGGCCCATGTGGGAAATAACCACTCAACTGGCCCGGCGACTGGATTTGGGTCAATATTTTCCCTGGAATAATATTGAAGATGCGTTTCGAAATCAAATGGCCGACACGCCCTGGTCTTTTGACGAACTCAAAGCAAAAGGATTTATTGTCACCGACCCCGCCGAATATTATAAATATAAAAAATGGGGAAGCATTAATCCGCCGGACGGCTATGGATCATCCGGAAAAAGCCTCACCGGCAAGTATAATTTCCTCAACCCCGTGGCCCAGGAAAAGGGTATTGACCCTTTGCCTGATTATAAAGAACCGGAAGCCGATCTTCAGCCGGATACGGAACATCCCTTTATTTTTGGAAATTTCCGGGTATTTGACCACGAACACTCTTCCACTTTCAGCAACTATCAACTGATGAAATCATGCGGCACCAACACCCTATGGATAAATACCATGGATGCGACAAAACTCGGCATCAATGACGGCGATAAGGTAAGATTAACGTCTCCCTGGGGCCAGGTGGAAATGACGGCCCAGCCGACCTGGTTTATTATGCAAGGCGTTCTCGGCTCCGCCGGTGGTTTTGGGCATGCCCGAGGTCTTGAAGGAGATCCCAAATATCCACAGTTTGGCGGGATCAATACGCCCAGTTACATCATGAAGCCCAATGCCTCTGAAAGAGTCGGCGGCACCACACTGCTCAAATATATCAAAGCTAATGTTGAAAAAGTCTAATGGCGAGGTGGGGGAGAAAAAATTTTCAACAAATTAGCAGTGGTTGAATGAAAACCCCTGAATCTCAGTTGTCATTACGAGGAGAGAGGAACGAGCGACGAAGTAATCCCCTGTCTATAATGAGATTGCTTCGGTCGTACCTCTCTCGATGACTGGAAAGTGATAATTGAGGTACTTTCTGTTCAGGGAATAGATAATAAACAAATTTTTTAAATCAACAACACAAGGAGGACCGGATGAAGCACGGCTATTTAAAACTGATATTAACAATGTTTTTATTTTTTGCATTTTCAGGAACAACCTACGCCTTTGATTATACGTTTCATGGTAAAATGTGGCAGGTATTCGGTGTTACCGACAATGCCGCCACCATGCCCCATTCCCAGAAAAGTGGCAAAACGGATTTTTTCAGTTACAACGGCGCCCTTAATGACAAGGGCATGAAAAGCGGGATGTACAATGTCATGAGCGAAAATGAAGAATCGGTATTCGGGCTGACCAAAGCACGGCTCCGGTTTGAAGGAACAACCGATGACGGGCTGGCCAAAATTGTTTACGGCCTGGAAGTCGGAACCTATAACTGGGGCGATAGCAAAAATACCAAATTCGGCCTCTCCGGAGACGGTATTAACCAGGAAACTCGTTTTGCCTATGCGGAAGTAACCCTTCCGGGTATTGGCGGAAAAATCCGGGCCGGTCTTCAGCCCACCAAAATAAATAGTTGGGTATGGAGTGAAACCGCACCCGGTCTTACCTATCATTTAAAGGCTGGGGACTGGAAAACGATGGCAGGCTGGTACCGCGGCGAAGATGATAAAATCACCAATGGGGGAGACAATGATTATCTGGTAATTAAAATTGATAACAAACTGACGGCAAACACCACCCTTGGATTTTTCAGCATTTATGCGGACCTGGATATGACTGATACAAGCATTGGGGATGCATACGACAGTGATACCTATTATATGGGGTTAACCGGAAAATTCAACAAGGACGCGTTTTTCAGCAATTTTGACATTATCCATCAGTTTGGTGACATTGATTTTGATAATTCTGCTATTGAGGATCTTAACCGGACCGCATGGCTGGGGAACCTGACCGTTGGATTCAAAGTAAATGACAAATTCAAGATTTCCGGAAATGTTCTCTATGTCAGCGGTGATGATAATCCAAATGACAGCAAAGTAAAAAACTTCGATTCCATTGATGTGGATGTTAAAATCGGCACCATTTTCTTTAAAGATACGATTCTTGCCGACTGTGACCGGACCATCTCCGACGCACCGTATATCATGGATAAAGGCCTGATCAACTATGCGATTCAGGGAGATTACCAGATTGATGATAAAAACAACCTGAGGATGGCAGTTCGGTACCTGACCACTGCAGAAGACCTTGACTTAAAGACGAATGCAAACGATAAAGATCTCGGGTATGAATTTGACCTGTGGTATACATATCAGTTGAACAAATATGTCCAACTGAAATTAGATGCGGCATACCTGGTGGCCGGTGACGGGGCTGATCATCTTGCGGCCAGCGACAACTATGACGGTGATGACATTTATAAACTGGCAACCGGTATAAAAGTCAAATTTTAAAGCCATCAATCATCGTTGCATTCGAAGAAGAAATATTCTACATAAAAAGCTGGTGGCAGAGAAATGCCACCGGCTTTTATAATTTTCATGTTAGTAAATAGCTTTTCATGGTGACGCATCACCACTGTTTGAGAAAATAACTTGTCCATCATTTCAAATGTTTATGAATGAGTTATTTGGAAGTGTTCCCCCCGGCCGCGTCCGGGACCGAGCCTATAAATAACTTTAAAAAAAAGTTAAAATGTGTTCATGAAAGGCCGAGTTTTTTGCCCGGCAAGTGATGTATTTTGTTATGTTTTATAGTAGGGTGGATTAGCGCGTCAGC
>JAGGYV010000338.1 GCA_021162325.1 Desulfobacteraceae bacterium
ATATAAAATGATTTAAAAAAATAGTTTATGATTAAATTTTTGTCTTCAGTAAGGTGGCTTTAATAAAAGGATTTGTACGTCTTGATTTTTGATGGCGTTTGTGATGATATCAAAAGTCAATTTTTAATATTGAAATATGATAAGCTCGTAAAAAGTCGATTTCCGATGGCAAAGAAAAAAGCTCCACCAAATCTTAAAATTGGCGAGGCGCGCAAATCCTGAGTGATGATTTGTACTTAGCGTACCATGAAGAAACGAAGGATGCAGCGCAACAAAGAATTTGGACTCTTTACGAAGCCATCAATATCGCTATAAAATATAAATGAATTATTTACGGAGAAAGTTATGGAGTTGACAATACAAAAGGCCGACAGCTTAAAGCCGCTGCCAAATGATTCTGAACTGGGATTCGGGACCATTTTTACGGATCACATGTTTAACATGGATTATAATCAGGAAAAGGGGTGGCATAACCCGAGGATTGAACCGTATCAGCCGATTGTGATGGACCCGTCGACCATGGTGCTGCATTATGGTCAGTCCATATTTGAAGGATTAAAAGCGTTTAAAACGCCTTCCGGCGGGATTCAGGTTTTTCGGCCCACAGAGAATTTCAAGCGCTTCAACCGGTCCGGAAACAGGCTGTGCATGCCGCCTTTAGATGAAGAATTTGCGCTCAAAGCCATGATGGAACTGCTGAAAGTCGATCAGCGCTGGGTGCCTTCGACACCCGGAACCTCCTTGTATATCCGTCCGACGATAATCGCAATGGATCCATACATAGGCGTTCGTGCGTCTTATACGTACCGGTTTTTTATCATCATGTCTCCGGTGGGGGCTTATTATAAAGAAGGGTTTAATCCGGTGAAAATCTGGGTGACGGATCAATATGTCCGTGCGGTTCGCGGCGGCATGGGCGAAGTAAAGACGGCCGGTAATTACGCAGCCAGTATTTATGCCGGTGAAGAAGCCCATCGCCTCGGGTACACCCAGGTACTGTGGCTGGACGGTGTGGAGCTGAAATACATCGAAGAAGTCGGGTCCATGAATATCTTTTTTGTGATTGATAATGAGATCATTACCCCGGCCTTAAGCGGCAGTATTTTGTCCGGAATTACCAGAGATACGGTAAAGCTGCTGGCACAAAAGTGGGGCTCACCGGTTACAGAAAAACGTCTTAGTATTGATGAACTGATTGCGGCCCATGAAGCAGGGAAACTCCAGGAAATTTTTGGTTCCGGCACGGCGGCGGTTATTTCTCCGGTAGGGGAAGTCATGTACAAAGATACCGTCATGAAGGTGGGTGACGGCACGGTGGGCAAATGGTCCCAGAAGTTTTTCAACGCCATTACTGACATTCAGTACGGGAATACGGAAGATGGTGATGCCTGGAATTTGCCGTTGGAATAAGTTTTTGCGGATTCGTCAGGTTTTTTAAGTTTTTCTATTTTTTGGGGCAGGGTCGGTGTATTCCGGTTCTGCTTTTTTTTTGATGGCGGTGTGGGAAAAAAAATAGTAACTATTCAGGTTAGTTAGGCTGAAGTGGTTTAGGCTGAAGGGCTGTCTGAATAAACTATTTTTGATAGTCTCGTAAAAAGTCAGATTCCGACGGCAAAGTATAAAAGTTCACCAATTATATAAAATTGGCACGGCGCGTAAATTCTGAGTGATGATTCGTACTTAGCGTACTTTGAAGAAACGAAGAATGCAACGCAACACAGAATTTGGACTTTTTACGAAGCCGTCATTTTTAAAAAACAGCATATTCCGATTGCCCTATTGACCTTCAGCCGACAGCCTATCTACCTGAGCAGTGACAAAAATTAATCAATATCATTTACGCCTTTATTTTCCGGATATAAACCCACGCTGATTTTATTCTATCAGATAATACCGTGCAGCGGTCCTCCTTTTTTACCCAGTTCATCGACCCGGGATGTGATTTTTGGGTCTTCCGCCAGCGGCGGTGCATGGTGCGGCTTTAGGCGCGCATCGATGATTAACGGGGACTCACAGCCCCAGTGTTTGAATTTTGTAAAGTTGTTGACGCCGTAAATATCATGGGACGGGTTGGACCGGGTAAAGGTGGTCCATAAAAAATTATTCAGCGTTTTTGCCGTAAACCCGGCATCGTCAGCCAGAACAAGCAGCGGAAGTTTTTCTTTTTTGTTCAGGGTATGCAGGCGTTGCGTCAGTTGGTTTATCTCGGCAGCGGCGGTATTTATATCTGAAAATGATTTTGCGTGTATAATCAAAACACCCGGCAGGGCTATTTCAGGATGTGAAAATCCATCCGGCAATGTTAAATCTCCGGGAATTGATGTCATCAGCTGTCTTCGTACAGCGCCTGCGGCCGCAATAATAACCTTGGAACCTTCATTTAAACCGGTTCCGGAATAATCCAGGGTGTCGATGGTGGTTTCGGTCTGAAAATGCAGATCGGTTTTCCAGTCCACCCGTTCCAGCACATGCCGGAAAAAATCTCTGATATTATGGATATCCAGGCGGGGATTGTCTTCATATGCCGTAATGAACAGATATTTGGCCAGTGCACAGGCGCCGAATCCGAGCAGAGCGTTTGAAATTTTAAGCAGTTCCCTGGGTTTTCTCTGATCATAGGGAACGTATCGTTCCCTGCCGATGGCCAGCAGCAGCGGATGAACCCCGGCAGCGTCTACGGCATGAATGGCTTCAACGCCGGGTATGGATTTTGGGACCATGGGCCCGGTGATTTCATGGATGAGCTGACCGAAGACCGTATCTTCCTGGGGCGGCCGCCCCACCACCGTAAATGGCCATACCGCGTTTGACCGATGATATACGTGATTCACGCGAATGACCGGAAACGGATGTTTCAGGCTGTAATATCCCAGGTGGTCGCCAAAAGGGCCTTCGGGCTTTGTCTCACTCGGAACCACGGTGCCGGTAATACAGAAATCCGCGTCAGTCGAAATGGTCGCCCCCTTTTTTTTCATATACCGAAATCTTCTGCCGGCCAGACCACCGGCAAATGTGACCTCCGGCATGCCTTCGGGAAGGGGCATAACCGCTGAAAAGGCATGGGACGGCGGGCCGCCGATAAATATGCTCACCCGAAGGGGCTGATGCTTCTCAAGGGCAGTTGCATGATGCCCTCCGATATCCCGGCGGATCTGGTAATGAAGTCCGATTTCTTTATTCGGAAGATAATCATTGCCGGATAGCTGAATTCGGTACATCCCCATGTTGGAGCGCATGATTCCCGGTTTGTTCTGATCCTCAGTAAAGACCTGGGGCAGCAGAATAAAAGGTCCGCCGTCATCCGGCCAGCATTTGATGCCGGGAAGTCGGTTAATGGAGGTGGTGTTTTGAAACACAGGTCCGGATGCCACTTTTTTCGGCAGCATATGCCACAGCGTTGCCGGCAGGCTGATATATTTATGGGGTGATTTTAGAAATTGAAACGGATCGGCATTTAATTCAATCAGCCGCTGAATCTTCGATAATGTGTGTCTGAAAATAAATCGGGCGCGATCAAGTGTTCCGAATATGTTGGATGCTGCGGGGAATGGCGAATCTTTGACGTTTTCAAAAAATACAGCCGGCCCTTCAGCCGCATAGATCCGGCGCTGAATCTCCGCCATCTCAAGGTTTGGGTCGACTTCGGCTTTGATGCGGATCAGGTGCCCGTTCCGGTCAAGGTCGTCGATCAGATCTTTTGTGCAGGTATATATCACTTGAATAGGGTGTCCTTTTTGATCTCCGGTTTGATCTCCGGTTTGATCTCTAATTCGATCTCTGTGCGAAAGCCGAAATGAACAGAATTGTCCATAAAAAAAATAAAATTCGGTATAAAACAATATAATTTTGCATGGAATTTGTGTGAAAAATCATTTAAGTCCAGGTCTTTTATACGAGGGAAAAACGTTTTGACTAAGGGGAATTTTTTAATATACGCAAGTATGGCTTTTGATGCTTCCACACCGCCCGGCACCATCAGAATTTTTCCGGCCATTTGCAGGCCCATAAGGCTTTGCCATGAAGTGTTTTTTTCATAAATGGTGCATGCTGCCTGACCGGACGCAAGGGCGTCTTCAATATGCCGTGAGTTCGGGTTTGAGAAAAAATAAAAGGATGACGCTTTGTTCACATAAAAGACCGGAGCGGCCCAGGCTTGATTCCGGATGGCCGTGGCAAGGGTCATGGTCTGATTATTTAGAATCAGATTTTTAACACGGGGCATCATATGACGGTTATTGATTTCCGGTGCCATGTTCCACAAATGATTAATTTAGGTGTGAGAGATTTGTTAAAAAACAAACCATTTAAATATTCAAACAGTTATGATTGATTTGATATCAAAACAGATATTGTATATTCTGTCAATAAGATATACTAACAGGTAGAATACCTTTGTCCGGCGGCCGGGTTCACTCAAAACCGCATTTGATATGAATCGGTTGGACTTGATATTTTTTAATTATAGGGAGTGCTTCGCATGAACGGGTGGAAACAGCTGGGGCTTTCAAGCCGAATTTTTACTATTTTGTTCTTATTGTTATTTACAACTTTTGGCATGGGGCTGACATCCATATGGTATGCGGATCAATTCAACAAAATGCTGAACCGGGTCGTTGTTGAAGACATGGCTGCCCTACAGGCCTCCCGGGAGCTTGAGACCGAATTGGCGAATCAGAAAGGATTTGTCACTTATTATTTTCTGGATGGGGACCTCAAATGGCTCAATGAACTGGCGGTCCATCGCAGGGCATTTGCAAATTGGTTAAATCGCGCCCGTCAAATTGATAAAAAGCCGGCCCAAAGCGTATTACTCAATCAGATTCAGTTGAAATATGAAAAATATATAACCGATAAAGATCAGGTTATTGAAATGTACAAAAACGGCGATCGGAAAACCGGGGAGGCTATTCACTGGAAAGTTCGGGAGAATTTTTTTGAGTTAAACGGTCTCTGCGTCCAATATATGCAAGCCAATGAAATAAATATCAAACGGGTACAGGAAATCAGTCAGCTCCGGTCTAAACGGATTTCGACGGTTACTGTGGTTTTTATGTCATTGTCTATTATATTGTTGATATTATTGTCTTTTATTGTGATATCGCAGGTTCTGGCGCCCATCCGCAGGCTTTCAAAAAAAGCAGCGGTATCGGATGTTGCGGCTGGCTCCGGCGACGAGGTGCGCGCCCTGAGCAAGCAGGTATATGGTTTAATGGAAGACAGGGATCGGACAATATCAGAGCTTCGGCAAAGTCAGGAACGTTTATTGAATTCTGAAAAAATGGCGTTGTGCGGTAAGCTGGCAACCGAGGTGGCGCACAGTATTCGAAATCCCATGACTTCAATTAATATGCGATTGTTTTCGTTAAAACGAAGTCTTGACCTGACAGATTTTCAGCAGGAAGATTTTGAGGTCGTGTCGGAAGAAATGCGCCGTCTGGATAATATTGTGCGAAATTATCTTGAGTTTTCCAAGCCGCATAAATTAAAAAAACAGCGGATGGGTATCGCACAAGTTATTGATATGACAATTGATCTACTTCGTCATCGTCTGGAGTTGAATGCCGTGGCGGTCATCCGGAAACCCAGCGATTCTCTTCCGGCAATTGATGCTGATCCGGAATTACTTAAAGAGGTCTTTGTCAATTTGATGATCAACGCCTGTGAGGCTATGGGCAATGGGGGAGAGATTGTCATCAGTGAAGAAGAGGCAATGGCTGAAAATATCGGCCGGGCAGTCCTGGTAAAAGTGAAAGATAACGGACCCGGGATGTCCGAAGAACTTCGGAACAGGGTATTGGAGCCGTTTGAGACAACAAAGCCGGAAGGCACCGGCCTGGGGCTGTCTATTGCGGTACGAATTGTAGAAGAACATGGCGGAACATTGGAATTGTTTTCAACAGAAGGTCAGGGTACAACGTTTAGCTTGACGTTTCCAGTTTGCGAGGAGGTCTGAAAATGAGTCAGATTTTAATTGTTGATGATGATGATCAGTTACGCATCAGTTTTGCCAAATTGCTGAAAGAAGAAGGGTATGATATTCGAACAGCGCCCACCGGCGAGGCCGGTGTGGAAGCTGTGGCGCAGCAGGTGCCGGATCTTACAATCCTGGATATCAGGCTTCCTGGAATGAACGGTCTTGAAGCATTTGGAGAGATTCGAAAACTTGACTCCACGCTGCCGGTGATCATCATGACGGCTTTTGGAACCACGGATACCGCTATTGAAGCAACAAAACTGGGTGCCTTTGATTATATTTTAAAGCCGTTTGATATCCCGGCGGTTTTAAAACTGATCGAGCAGGCCCTTGAAGCTGGTCGTTTGATGCGATCACGGGTTGAGGTGAATGTGGGGCCTGATACGGTAAATCCGGATGTTCTTATTGGTAGCAGTGAAGTCATGCAGGAGGTGTATAAAGCCATCGGCCGGGTTGCGTCGACAGATGCCACGGTCCTGGTCCGGGGGGAGTCGGGAACCGGAAAGGAACTGGTCGCAAGAGCCACCTATCAGCACAGCCAGCGGGCGGATAAGCCGTTTGTGGTGATTAATTGTGTGGCCATTCCGGAAACATTGCTTGAAAGTGAATTGTTCGGTTATGAAAAGGGGGCGTTTACCGGTGCTGCAAATCGTCGGGTGGGTAAAATCGAGCAAGCCAATGGCGGTACCATTTTTTTGGATGAAATCGGTGACATGCCCATGTCGATCCAGGCAAAGATTCTGAGATTGATCCAGGAAAAAAGTGTTGAAAGACTGGGGGGAGATCACCCGATTTCAGTGGATGTCCGGATTATTGCAGCAACCAATCGAAATCTTGAAAAATTAATTGAAGAAGAACGTTTCCGGGAAGATTTGTATTACCGGTTAAAGGTCGTTACCGTTAATCTGCCGCTGCTAAGACATCGCCGGGGCGACATCCCGGTATTGTGTGATTATTTCTTGTCCTTGTTTTCTAAGGAAATGAATATTGATAATCCCGGAATAACGGATGAGGCAAAAGAACTGGTGGAAAAATACACATGGCCGGGCAATGTCAGGGAGTTGGGTAATTCTATTAAAAAAGCCCTGATTTTCAGCAGCGGGTACCCCCTCCAACCGGCGGATGTGTCCAATGCCATATCCTGCACAAAGGAAAAAGAAGTCGCCCAATCAACCGTTTCTATTGAAAAGGCAGCTCGGCAATGGGTCCGGGAAATTCTTGAAACCGAAGACCTGAAGGATTCTTTTCATAACCTGATGGACCGTTTCGGAAGCGTTGTTATTGGTGAGGCACTCAGCCTGACCGATGGCAACCGGAGCCAGGCCGCAAAATTGCTTGGCCTGTCCCGTCCCACCCTTCAATCTAAAACTGAAAAGTACAACCTGGTTTTTGAAACATCGGTTAAAAAATCAAGTAATAGTGATTAATTATAGCCGGGGCATGAGGCGTAATCCACCGTTTATCGAAATTCACCGATAAATCTCCCCCTCCCCAAAATTCATAGCGCTATCCAATCAATCTTAATCAACAATCATTTCTTTTTTTACATCCTGTAAAAAAAAATGGCATTTCAAAGGCCGCATGAAAGCGTATATCTCTTCTATAATAAAACTATTCTATCTAATTTCAGATGGTTATCATAAAATTGGCTTGGATTGGCACAATGCTTGCTTATGTATGGATAGATAGTTTTAAATATTCTAAGGGAGATGAGAAAATGGGCAAAGCAGCAATGATTTTGATAGCGGATCCGAATCCGTTTGTCAGGTCATTTTTAATAAGAGAGCTGTCAATAGCAGGATATAAGACGGTGGCGGCCGGCAGCCGCAAGGAAATTGTTGACCAATTAAATGACGAGATTTCCCCGGATCTTTTGGTGATGGAGCTGGATTTCCCGGTCAGTATCGGGCTGAGTGTGCTGGAGAGGATTCAAAATCTTGTTCCGCCGGTTCCCCAGATTATTTACACCCATCTTACGGAGTATAAAAATCATCCGGCAGTACAAAAAGCTGATGATTTTATAGAAAAAGATGAGGATCTTCGTGATTTGCTGCACAGCATTTCAGAAATTATCAGAAAAGTTTAAACGGTTTTTTAAATTTGGAGAGATGAATGAAACAGATTCAAGCAGCCAGTGGCGATGGGACAAAAAATTATTTTCGTCGGTTGAAAAAAAGGCTGCTGATTTCATTGAGCATCGCTTTTCTTGTGCCGCTGGTGATTTTGTCCGTTTATTTCCACGTCCAGTTCAACATGACATTAAAAAACAGCAGCAAACTCCAATTGACCTCATTGGCCGAAAGCCTGACAAATACCATTGATCTGTTTTTGCAGGAACGGGTCGTTAATATTTTTAATTTATTCCATGGCAGTGCGTTTAATTTAAATCCATCCCAGCAGCAGATGAATGCTTTTCTTCAGAATTTAGTTGGAACCAGCAGCGCCTTTATTGATGTCGGGTTTTTGAATAAAGACGGAAATCAGATTGGATATGCCGGTCCATTCCCGTATCTACAGGGGCAGAATTATAGCAAAGAAGTGTGGTTTACGGCCCTGATGAACCAGGCGGATAATTATTATGTCAGTGATATTTATATGGGGTTTCGTAATAAGCCGCATTTTACCATTGCTGTTAAACAGCGGGTGGATACTGAAATTTATGTGATGCGGGCAACGCTGGACCCGGATAAGTTTTATCTTTTTCTGCGCACCATTGGCCGGGGAAGAGGGGTGGAAGCCGCATTAACCAATGAAAAAGGGGTGTACCAGGTGGTTGATCCGAATCGGGGCGCGCCTTTGGAACAGAGTGATTGTATTCCCCCGGTTCTGAGTGGTTCCGGCGTAATGGAAAGGAAATGTAACGGCAATACGGAACTGGTTGCGTGTGTATGGCTCAGGGAGGTCCCCTGGGTGCTTTCCATCCGGCAGCCCTTAAATATTGCCTATGCGGATATGTATAAAGCCCGTCGGATCATGATTATTTCCACCATTTTGGTTATTATGCTGATTTTTACAGTCATGTTGTTCAGCACCAGTCGGTTGCTCAGTCGTGCGGAAGTCAATGAAGAAGCCAGAAAAGAATTAAAATCTCAGCTTTTTCATGCCGCAAAACTCGTATCCGTGGGGGAACTGGCCGCCGGTATCGCCCATGAAATCAATAACCCCCTGGCGATCATTTCTTCGCAATGCGGTGTGATTCGAGATATGTTTGATCCGGAGGTCGGCGGTGATGCGCACATGAAACCGGAAACACCGGACAATATTGTCAGGGAACTTGGCATTGTCGAAGGAGCGGTGAGCCGAGCCAGTGACATTACCCGGAAGCTGTTGAAGTCCTCCAGGAAAAGTAAGCCCAGGCTTGAAAAGTGCAGTGTGAATGAGATCCTCGATGATGTGGTTAACGGATTAATTGAAAAGGAATTCCAGGTGGTAAATATTGAGTTGGTAAAGGAGTATGATTCGCACCTTCCGAAAATTTTTTTGGATCCGGATCAGATGTATCAGGTGTTTCAAAATATCGTCAATAATGCCGGTGACGCGATTGAAGGACCGGGAAAGATTACCCTGATCACCCGGATGAAGGATGATAATGTCGAAGTGATTGTGTCTGATACCGGAAAGGGAATGACCCATGAGCAAATGGGAAAAATGTTTCTTCCATTTTTTACCACAAAGGAAGTGGGCAAAGGGACCGGGCTGGGTCTATCGATTAGTTTGAGTATTGTTGAATTAATGGGAGGGAGCATTGATGTGCAGAGCATGCCCGATGCCGGGAGTTCTTTTATTGTATCTCTGCCAATAAATTTTAAGGAGGGATAGCACTAATGGCCGATGAAAATGGGCTCAAAAAACCCAAAAGGTTACCGCGAATTCTGCTGGTGGATGATGAAGATCATTTCCGGGAAGCAATGAAAAAGCAGCTCTCCGTCCGGGGATATTATGTTCTTGATGAGAAGAATGGTTTTGATGCCATTAAAGTGGTCCGGCACAAGAACCCGGAGGTGGTGATTCTGGACCAGAAGATGCCGGTAATGGACGGACTTGAGGCGCTTGTGGAGATCAAAAAGGTTCGGCCCGAGGTCCAGGTTATTATGCTCACCGGGCACGGCAGCACGGATGACGCGACGGAAACCGGCAAGCATGATGTATTTAAATATATGGAAAAGCCCTGCGGCATAGAAGAGCTTGTAGAGATTATCAAAGATGCCCGCCAGGCAAGAATACATGCCATGGCCCGGAATGAAATTGCAAATGTAAAACGGCACAGTTTGAAACACTGGCTGATTGGTGCACACAATGCCCGGCCGGGATTGATTTTACTGGGCGTGCTGTTATTTGCATTAATATTAATGATGCCGGTTCCAGGCCGTTTAAAGACGCTCGTTACTGCAGAGAAAACCGGTCAATTCACTGATATTAATGCCGGTTATGCTTATTACCAGAAAATGAAGCCCGGAGAAACCATATCCGAGTATTATTCTAAAAAAGCGAAACTGGGTGAAACCATCAGAAATGAAAATGGAGGGATTAAATATCAGGCTGCCGATCCTGATAAAACAGTTTTTCGCGTGAAAGTGATGATCGGCGTATTGGTTATTGCGGGTCTTTTTTGGGCCAGCGGCGCCATTCCCGTCGGAATGACAGCGTTGCTGGTGGGTGTGTTGATGTATTTTTTCGGCGTATTACAGCCCAATGACGTGGCCAAAGCTTTTTTAAAGGATGCGGTCATATTTATTTTTGGGGTGCTGGCAATATCCAGTGCGGTCATGAAAACCGGGCTTGACCGGCGAATCGGCGCACTGCTGCTGGGGACCAGTAATAAACTCTGGAAATTCGCGTTTATTTTTTGTCCGCTGCTGGCGGTCACCGCATCGTTTCTTTCCGAACATGCATTAATTGCGTTTATTATACCCGTGTTAATGATGGCATATCTGGGTGTGGTCCGGTCAGCAGGCCTGACAAAAGACAAAAACCTGGCGGTCATGATGATCTTGATGGTCTGTTTTACGGCAAATATAGGAGGCCCGGGGTCTCCTGCTGCTGGCGGGCGAAATGCCGTTATGCTGGGGATAATGTCAGATTACGGGGTTGCTCCATCTTTTGGCCAGTGGATGCAGTATGGGTTGCCGTTTGTGCCGGTTATGGCATTGGTGATTGGCGGGTATTTCTTTTTCAGGTTTCGCAACAAAATCAAGGTAAAAGATTTGAATTTGCTGGCGGAAGTCAAAAAAGAAACAGATAAAATCGGAAAAATGACCATGGATGAGTATAAGACCGCAGCGGTTCTGGTTGTGTTGGTTATTTTATGGTCGACAGTCAGCAGTCGCTTCGGTATGGGCGGGCCGGTGATTCTTGCCATTGTTGCGTTGAATATTTTAGGGGTTCTGCGTTGGCGGGATGTGAATGAAATTCACTGGGACGTGGTGCTGCTGTATGCCAGTGCCTGCGCCATGGGGACCGGACTGGCCGTTACCGGTGCTGCATTATGGGTGGCGGACAGTTTTGTGAATATTCTTCCGGATGCTTTGCGGAGCGGGACAGGGCTTGCATTCGCGTCGAGTTTGTTTACAGGCATTTTGACCAATTTCATGAGTGACGGTGCCACCGTGGCTGCCATTGGCCCCATTACCGTGCCCATGGCCACCTTGTCCGGAACTCATCCGTGGATGACCGGGTTGGCAACGGCTTTTTCCTCATCTTTTGCCCATGTCATGATCATAGGGACACCCAATAATGCCATTGCCTACAGCATGGCCAGAGATCCGGTAACCGGTGAACAACTGGTAACCATAAAGGACTTTTTAATCCATGGCAGTATCGTTCTGCTGCTGTCCTTTCTGGTTCTGTGGGGATGGGCATTCTGGGGATACTGGAAGTGGATCGGGTTTCCGGCGGTTTAGTGGCGGAACGAAATTTTTTGAATTTCAGTTGTCATTACGAGGAGAGAGGAACGAACGACGAAGTAATCCCCTGTTTTTAATGGGATTGCTTCGGTCGTACCTCCCTCGCAATGACAGGAAAGTGATAATTAAGGCACTTTTCGTTCAAGGACTAATTATTAGTGGGATGACTCATTCTCGTAGGGTGGATTAGCGAAGCGTAATCCACCGCATTGATCGGTGAACGCAAGATGACGTCCGTTGTTCGGGAGGGGATAAACCCCTCCCCTACATAGGGTTTAAGGCATTTTCCGTAGGGGCGGGGTTTATCCCCGCCCGGTATGATAAGGAAAGAATAAATGAAAACAACTGGGCAGAAAAATAAAGGAACGGAAAAGTTTTCCCGGATTCGCCGGATTATCTTAACCCGGGTGCTCCTTGCCCCGTTTATTATCCTGATGATTGTTTGCAGCACCCTGGTCTATTATTTTGCTACCAACCTTTTTGATCGGGTTGAGGTCGAATTGATTCGCGTGGCAGACGATCATCGATACTTGATTGAACAGTTTTTTTCTGAACGGACCGAAGACCTTCAATTTATCGCCGGTGAAAACCATTTTAAAACAATTCAGCAAAAAAACCGGTTGGCGGATATTTTTCATGTGCTTCAATCCACATCACCGGCGTTTCTGGATCTGGGGGTGTTTGATAAAGATGGGAATCATGTGGCTTATGAAGGCCCTTATCGCCTGGAAGGGAGAAATTACAGTCAGGCTGAATGGTTTAAATCGGTATGTGAAAAATCAGTTTATATATCCGATGTGTTTTTGGGATATCGAAACACACCGCATTTTATCATTGCCGTAAAAAAGATAGAAAATGGGGTGCCCTGGTATCTGCGGGCCACCATTGACACCCAGTTTTTTAACAATCTGGTGGAAAACATCCGGGTCGGGAAAACCGGCGAAGCGTATTTGATAAATAAGGATGGTGTGTTCCAGACCCGGAAACGGTCCGGCGGTTCCTTGATGGCTGTTGATCCTAACTTTAAAGGATATCAAAGTGACCCTCACCGGATTATGTCTTTTACCGGCAGGGATCATCAGGGGGGTAAATGCCTTTGTGCCACCGGTCGCCTGAAGTCAACCGGGTGGTTTATGGTGGTTCGACAGGATTATTTTGATGCAGCCTCGCCGTTGATACGGGCGGTGCTGGTTGCCATTGGTCTTGTTTTTATCGGGGGCGCAGTTGTTGTCCTGATTGCATTTTTTCTGGCATCCGGCTTAGCCAACCGGCTGACTCTGGCGGATGCGGAAAAACGCGAAATGGGCAGTCAGTTAATCATGGCCGGAAAACTGGCGGAAGTAGGGGAGATGAGCGCAGGCATGGCGCATGAAATCAATAATCCCCTCCAGATCATGACCTCTGAAATCACCATGATCAATGACTTGTTTGAGGATTGCCGGACCGGAGAAGCAATGGATAAAGAGGCCCTGGCCCTGATGGCGGAATCGATCGACCAGATCGGGTTGCAGATTAATCGATGCGGCAGTATTACCCAGGGGCTTCTTAAGTTTGCCCGAAAAACAGAGCCGATTGTCCGCAAAATTATTCCCCATGAAATGATTGGTGAAATAGTCGCAATGGTCGAACATCAGGCCAATCTTGATGGGATAACGATTCATCAGGAAGTTGATTCACATCTGCCTGAAATCGAAAGCGATCCGGCACAGCTCCAGCAGGTGTTTTTAAATTTGCTCAACAACGCGATTTACGCAGTAAAAGACTTAGATGACGGACTTGTCCGAATCACATCTGAAGTTGATGATGAATTTGTTTTTCTGTCAATTAAAGATAATGGATGCGGTATTGATCCGGATCAGCTTAAAAAAATTTTTGTACCGTTTTTTACCACAAAACCGGTGGGAAAAGGGACAGGACTGGGACTCAGTACCTGCTATGGGATCATTGAACACCTTGGCGGAAATATTACAGTGACCAGTGAACTCAATGTCGGATCGGTTTTTACGGTACAATTGCCGAGATCCGGGTCACTTAAAAAATAAAATTAGTTGAGAATCAATTAAAACAGACTCGTAGAAAGTCAATTTATGATGGCAAAGAAAAAAGCTCTACCAATTACATAAAAACTGGTGAGGCGCACAAATTTTGAGGAATGAGGTGTAGCTAGCTACTCCGCAGTGACGAAGAATGCCGTGCAACAAAAAATTTGGACTTTTTGCGAAGCCATCAAAAGGAGGAAAAAATAATGAGCAACGTCCAACTCCTGATCGTGGATGATGAAGAACGCTTTTTAAAGACAACAAAAGCATTAATGGAAAAACGGGGGATAGCGACTAAAACAGCCGCCAGCGGTGCGGCAGCTTTGCGGATTATCGATGAAGCGCCGGTGGATGTGGTGGTTCTGGATGTGAAAATGCCGGGTATGGATGGCGAAGCAACCCTTAAAAGGATCAAGCAAATATATCCGCTCATAGAAGTGATTATGCTCACCGGTCACGGGTCTGTGGATTCGGCGGTGGTGGGGTTGAAGATGGGGGCGTATGATTACGTGTTAAAGCCGTGTGATATACCGGAAATACTGGAAAAAGTGGAAGGCGCGTATACCAAAAAGCAGGCCATGGAAAATAAAATCCGAAAGGTCCAGGTGGACCGGATGATCAGTCATCCTATGGCTGTGTTTGATAAAAATGGTGAAGACTGATGGCTTCGTAAAAAGTCCAATTTCTGCGTTGCGCTGCATCCCTCATCACTACAGCGCACGAAAAGTGCGCCTCGTTCTTCGGGATTTGCGACGCCTTGCCAATGTTTAAGATTGGTGAACTTTTTACTTTGTCATTGAAGGCTAATTTTTTACGGGCTTAATACCCATAAAGGAGAAAATATGGCCGTTCGAAAAGAGGAATCCAAGGTTACAGGACCCAAGCTTACGGGATATGACAAATATGTGGACTGGAAAATATTTATTATTCCAGTGGTACTTTTAGGCCTGATTTTAGCAATGCCTACGCCTTCCGGGATGAAAGATGTGGGCATGGAATACCGTGTCGGGCCGAAAGTGGTGAAGAATTTTATTACCAAAGAACTGTTTAACGCCCAAAGTAATGACGTAGAACAGTGGCAATTGCTGGCCGCCCAGATGATGGAAAAGAACATGGACATGGGAGCCCTTGCAAAAGACCGGTTGTTAAGCCGGGACCTGAAATGGTGCAAAAAATACAGCATTGCCGCAGCTGCAAAAAATATTGGAAAAGCAAAAGACTATATTGAGACCCGGGTGTCGGAAAATCGTTTTAGGAAAATTATGCAGTCCGCCGTTGACCTAAGGAAAACGGAACTTAAATATGAAGATTTAAGTGAAAAAGATAAGATAGAAGCGGACAAAGGTGCATGGCAGGTAAAAGTAGCCATTGCCATGACGGTGTTTGTGGTGATTTGCTTTTTGACCGAGTGTATTCCATTGCCGGGGGTAGCCTTTTGTATCGGCCTGATTCTGGTGTTTACGGGTGTGGTGAGTCGGAATGAAGTTGCCAGCCTTTACTGGAGTGATGCCTGCTGGTTTATCATGGGCAGCCTCATGTTTGCGGCAGCGTTTGTTAAAACGGGGGTGGACAAACGGGTATGCCTGATGATTTTTAAAAAACTGGCAAGCCCTAACGTGAAAATGATTACCCTGATGTTTTTTATTATTATCGCGCCTTTGGCTGCGTTTATTTCCGATCATGCATTGGCTGCCATGTTTCTTCCCATCGGTATTCTCCTTTATCAGAACAGCCTGACAAAGGAGATCCCGGAAGATCCTGAATTGGCCAAGATGCTGATGATCGCCATCGCCATGGCTTGCAATATCGGTGGGCCAGGTGCGCCGTCCGGCGGTGCCAGAAATGTTATCATGATGACCTATTTAAACGATATGTTCGGAATGGACATTGGCTATTTCCAATGGGTCACCTATTGTTTCCCATTTGTTCTGATTATGATTCCCGTGACCTGGTTTATGGTTAACTGGCGGTTTAAACCGCAGATCCATTCGCTGGCCCCGGCCATGGAGCACCTAAAAAGTGAGATCGGTAAAATGGGGGGATGGAACAAGCAGCAGATAATGGCACTGATTATTTTTCTTGTTATGGTGTTTGGGTGGTTTACGGAAAAAACATTTTACCAGATGGGTATTGTACCCATTCGACTAGGTATCGGTGTCGTGGCGGTGGCCGGCGCGGTGGCCTATCTGTTTGCCGGTGTGGTGAACTGGAGAGACTATCAGG